>CAZYMK010000010.1:2752-25583 GCA_964648885.1 uncultured Geobacter sp.
CGACATCCGGCACGGCCTGCCGCAGGGTGGTGACAAACTCCTGCTGCATGTTATCAGACCCTTGGTAACCGGGGTGGTAGGAATTAAGGTACAGCACCTTGAACGGAGCAGCTTCAGCCAGGGCAACACTACACAGCAGCAGCGACAGCAGTATGAGGTAACGCCAGAACTTCATCGACTACCCTCCGGTTGGCACCATAAAGGCACGTCTTCTCTGTCTACCACATCTTTCCGATTATGCAAGTCACACAATCTTGACGCAGTTTCTGCCCCCATGCTTGGCCTGGTAGAGGGCCTGATCCGCACGGTTCACAAACAGCTCGGCCGTCTCACCGCAGAGATGGCGCGTCACCCCGATACTGACCGTTATCCGCAGGCTGTTACCGAAGTTGTACTGCTCCACCATATCCCGCAGCACCTCGGCCAGTACCGCTGCCTGCTGTTCATCACACTTGGGTGTCAGGATCACAAACTCCTCGCCGCCCCAGCGGCTGAAAATATCATGGCTTCTGATCCGGCCGGAAATCAGCTCTGCCAGCTTCTGCAGCACCAGATCACCGGTCTTGTGCCCCTGGGTATCGTTGACCTGCTTGAAATGATCGATGTCCAGCATCAGCAAGGAAAGCGGTTGGCCATAGCGACAGGAACGGGTCATCTCGGCCGTCATCAGGCTGTCAAACATGCGCCGGTTGTAGATACCGGTCAGAAAATCGATCCGGGCCTGCTCAGCCAGCAGCTCATTGGCCCGTTTCAGCTCATCATGGGCCCGCCTGCCTTCGATGATCTCCCACAGCACGTCTGCCAGATACAGGGCTTCTTCTGCATCCTTGCCGATGTAAGGCTCCGACCGGTTACCCACCCCCAGCACTGCCACCACCTGCTCATCACGAATAACCGGCACCACCAGCTCGCGCTGCAGCGGCAGATGCCCCGGCGGCAGCCCCTTCTTGTCCGGTACTGTCGGGTAGTCGTTATGGATCACCGGCGCACGCTGCTCCACTGCCTCACTCCAGACCCCGGCCCGGCCCAGATTGTGCTGCATCGTTTTCGCCTCCACTGCACAACGCTCCAGGGCGCCACTGGACCAGGCCTGCAGGGAAAGGGTCTGCTGTTCCAGATCCACCAGGGTATAGAATCCCACCGGGCTGTTGCTCAGCTCACAGACCTGATCAAGGGCATACTGCAGCAGCTCTTCTGAGCTGTGCATGGTGGCGTAATCCAGTAACTGGTAGCGCAGCGCCACCAAAGCCTGCGCCCGGTCGGCCTGCTGCTCCAGCGATTGCTGGCGGCGGTTCACCAGTAACAGCACCCCTGTGCTGCCAATGCAGATCAACAGGTATAACCCGCCCTGAAACAGGGCCTCACCCCGCCAGCCATTGAGAATCGCCTTTGGACTGCGGCTGATGATCACCACCAGCGGATAGTCCATCTTCAGCTCAGGAGGCTGCACGGTCAGCAGGGCCGCCATCCGATGCTCGCCGGTGGCGTAGGCCGTGTCGATGAACAGGCTCTCCTGACGACCGCTTGCGATATGGCGGGAGAACAGTGACCCCTTGACCGCCAGGCTTTTACCGACCTGGCTCTCGCGATGCGGGGCGGTCATAAAACGGGTGCCGTCACCGTGGTTGATCGTGTTCCACATATCCTGGGTATACAGGGCCGAACTGATGATGTCGTACATATAGTCAGGATCAAAACCGGCGCTGACCACCCCGTTAAACCGGCCTGCGGGGGTGACCAGTACCTTGGTGATATTGAAGACATAGCGGCCAAGTACCGACTTAAACGGCGGCGAGATGAACAGCAGCAGCGGATCAGGCTGCTGCTGCGGGGCCGTGAAGTAGGCACGATGCCTGAAGTTCTGTCCCACCAGCTCGGGCCGGTTGGCCACAATGATCGTACCGTCGGCATCGGTGATCAACAGGGTACTCACCGCAGGCATGGCATCGGCCAGCACGGCCAGCCGCTTGTTGGCTGCTTTCTGATTCCCCTGCTGGCAGAGTTGGACGCTGTCCTGCACAATGCCGTTTAAGGCCAGCGAGATGGAACCCAGCTGACGTTCGATGTTCTTGCCGATCACCCGGGCCTGGGTCATAAGCCGGTTCTGTTCCTGCTTCACGGTCTGATGCCGCAAGGTAAAGAGGTTGTAGGCAACCGTGCCGCCCAGCAGCGCCAGCAACAGTACCAATGCCGCCCAATGCAGACCAGACCGGTTGCGCAGGCCGCTATAACGAGAGGATGCAGCCATCATCTGAATCCGACGCAACTGTTGCTTTGTCGGGCCTGGTGCTGCAGCAGTAGCCGTTCGCAGGCATCCACCAGCTGCACCATCTCCCGGTGCTGCTGTTCAAGAGCCACACCGCCCACGCTCACCGTACAGAGCAATCGACCATCCTGCTGATCAGTACAGATCTCTGCGGCGTTGCGCCGTATCCGCTCAGCCACCGGCTCGGCTGCCTCCAGGGATGTCTCGCTCAGCAGGATCGCAAAGGAATCCTTCCCCACCCGTCCCAGCAGGTCACTGCTGCGCACCGTATCACGACAAAGATCTGCCAGCCGCTGCAGGATCTGATTGCCGACCGGGTAGCCGTACTGGTCGTTCACCTGCTTGAACCGGTCGATATCAATAATCAGCAGGGTCATGGCACGGCCGTAGCGCTGGGCAGCGGCAATATCACGGTTTCCCAGCTCCAGCAGCATCGTGCGGTTGTACAGGCCGGTAATCCGATCACAGACCGCATAGCGGTAGATCTCTTCATCCAACAGCTTCTGGCGCGAAATATCCTCAATAACCGCCACATACCGGCGGATGTCCTGCAGGTGGTTGCGAATCGGCGAAATCTGGATATGTTGCCAGTAGTAGTCACCGTTTTTCCTGCGGTTGTACAGCTCACCACTCCAGGTGTAGCCGCTGCTGATGGTACTCCAGAGGTTCTGGTAGACCTCCGGCGGTGTCTGGCCGGATTTGAGTATGCGGGGGTTGACGCCGATCAGCTCTTCGGCGGTATAGCCGGTCAGTTCCTCCACCCGCTCATTGACATATTCGATGGTTCCGTCGGTGTCAGTTACCAGAATCAGGTTGGACGACTGGTTCATGGCGGCAAAAAAACGGGCCACCTGAATCTCCTTGTACATCCGAGGCGAGAGATCCTGGGCCAGGAAGACCAGATAGCTGCCCGTGTCCTGCTGTACCGGGGTCAGGTGGGCCTGAATCCACCGCTCGCGCCCCTGACAGCTGAGGGTCATGTCGCGGCAGACTTCGCGTCCGGTCTCGATCGCCTCATCCGCCAGGGCCTGCAGGCCGGATTCGCGCCACCAGTCACCTGCTCTGAAATTGCCTCCGCTGCTGAGCGGATCAAAACAGCCCAGCAGCTGCTGCATGGCCATATTCATCTGCACGCACTCGCCGCTGGTCCGAAAGGTGGCCACGGCCAGGCTGCTGACCTGGTTGAGCGGATGGAGTGCAAAGAGTTCGCTGCTGCCGGCAACCTTGCTATGGTTGAGCCTGAAGTTGTTCAAAAAACGGTAGCTGCGCTCTTCCTTGTCATAGTAGATCGGATAGCCGGCCGCCTGCAGATGGTTGAGATAACGGAAGATGGTCCGCACCCCCACCTGAAGATCATGGGAAAGCAGCTCTGCCGTCAGCTTCTCGCCGGCGTCAAGCCTCTTCAGAATCCCGGTCAGGGCATCAATTTTGTTGGTGTATTTGTACATTGCGGGGTGTGTTGTCCTTCGTGGCAGCTGCAGCTCCGGTTGGTCTTTGACCGGATTGATACTGCTTGAGTCTTTTTGCACAATGGTTCGTAGCATACCAGTATGACAACTGCCTGTCACTCTGCAGGCGCCAGCTTGACTAACAAGCGCACAATCAGGCAAAAAAATGTTTGTCGCTAACGTAGCCATTGACAGCAGGAGTATTTTAAATTATCTCTATTTTTACTAGATATGTTCCTGTCCAAAAAGACCAAATACGCCCTTATGGCTCTGCAGTACCTGGCAGAACAGCCCGTCGATCAGCCGGTGCTGATTGCTGATCTTGCCGCGCACGAGAAAATCCCCAAGAAATTTCTGGAACATATCCTGCTCACCCTGCGTAAAGGGGGTATGCTGCAGAGCCGGGTCGGCAAGGGCGGCGGCTACACCCTGGCCCTGCCCCCTGCTGAAATCCGCATTGGCGAGGTCTTACGCATCCTGGAAGGTGATCTGGCACCAGTACAATGCCTCAGCAGCGCTCGCCTGTCCGGCTGCACGGAATGCCACGACGAACAGAGCTGCGGCATCCGCCTGGTGATGATTGATGTCCATATAGCCCTGACATCGGCGCTGGACAGCCTGACCCTGGCTGATATGGTGGAGCGCAGCCGGGCAGAACAAGCCAAACAACAGGGTATTGTTGATTTCAATATTTAGCTGCCTCACCCCGCAATCTCGACCACCAGAGACACCATCCCGTTGACAAAAAACAGAAAAACCTCGCAATACGATGCTTTATCTGAATTATCTACTATAACTATATTTTTTATTGACTATTATCCAGACCCCTGCTAGGCTCACACCATGCCGCATACAACGACCTCATCCCACGAGGAAAGGAACATCGCCATGAGCAGAATCTTTATCGACAACTCCCGCTCCATCGGCAACACCCCGCTGGTACAACTAAATCGCGTTACAAACGGAGCCGGTGCTACCGTACTGGCCAAGGTTGAGGCACGCAATCCGGCCTTTTCGGTCAAGTGCCGGATCGGCGCCAATATGATCTGGGATGCCGAGCAGCGCGGCATACTGAAACCGGGTGTAGAGATCATTGAGCCCACCTCCGGCAATACCGGTATTGCCCTGGCCTATGTGGCTGCGGCACGGGGCTACCGGCTTACCCTGACCATGCCGGAAACCATGAGCATTGAACGCCGCCGGGTCCTGGCAGCCCTGGGAGCCAGCCTGCTTCTGACACCAGGCAGCGAAGGGATGAAAGGGGCCATCAGCCGGGCTGAAGAGCTGGCCGCCGCCGAGCCGGAGCGCTACTTTCTGCCGCAGCAGTTCAAGAACCCGGCCAACCCGCGGATCCATGAGCTGACCACCGGCCCGGAGATCTGGAATGACACCGACGGCAGCATCGACCTGCTGGTGGCCGGTGTCGGTACCGGCGGCACCATCTCCGGCATCTCGCGCTACATCAAGCAGGGCCGGGGCAAGCAGATCATCTCCGTGGCCGTGGAACCCAGGGAGAGCCCGGTCATCAGCCAGCGGCTGGCAGGCCTGCCGCTCCAACCGGCTCCCCACAAGATCCAGGGGATCGGTGCCGGGTTCATCCCCGACACCCTGGATCTTTCACTGATCGATCGGGTTGAGCAGGTGTCAGGCGATGAGGCATTCGAGTTCACCCGACGGCTGGCGCGGGAGGAAGGGCTGCTGGTGGGGATATCAAGCGGTGCTGCAGTAGCAGCGGCAGTACGACTGGCAAAGCTGGAGGAGTTCTGCGGCAAGACGATTGTGGTGGTGCTACCGGACAGTGCCGAGCGGTATCTGTCAACACCGCTGTTTGAGTAACGGTAGCTTGTTCAGTGCGGTCCGGCTAACCTTCTACCACAGCGCTCAGCGCCTCGGTAATCTCTCGCATGGTTTTGTGGCCAAGCCTTCCAATACGATGAACAAATCGGGCGGTATCAATTCCGCGCAGTTGAAGGACATCAATCGCAGAGGGCTTTGAAAGATTTATTGGTTGCATCGGGGGTGATGAGGATATGCCAGATGTTGCCGGAATAGCGATCATCCCAGCCGGTAATGGGGGCAATCAAGCGAATAGGAAGTATACCGATAGAATCGGAACTGATAATGACTGCCGGACGACTCTTTTTGATTTCTGCTCCGATGGTCGGATCGAGATTAACCAACCAGATTTCACTGCGTTTTGGTCTAGCAGCCAATGAAGTCACCACCGCCAATGCCGGTTATTTCCGTATTGCGCGTATAACAATCAAGCAGCTTTTTAGCCTGCTCACGCAGAATTCGCCGACGTTCCTTCAGCGTCAGACGCAAGAAGGCAGCACGATCTGCTTCAAGCGGTGGTACCTTTTTTGTTGGTTTGCGAACAGATGCTGTTTCTGATGGTTGTAACATGGCAATCTCCTTCTACGATGCCTTGAAAATACCACAGCCCGGGTTGTGCGGCAATTGAGAAATCTGACACATTCACGGATGTTTGAGTAACGGTAGCTGGTCAGGCCCGTCCGGCAGCCGGATGAACTGGGCCAGGATCAGCGAGATAACTCCCAACCCGGCCCCCATCAGAAACGGTATCCGGTAATCCACCATCCAGAGGTAGCCGCCCAGGGCTGGCAGAAACACGGCAGCAATATGGTTGATGGTGAACCCCACTGCCGAGCTGGGGGCGATATCCTCAGGATCGGCAATCTTCTGGAAGTAGGTGCGGATCGCCACGGCAAAGTTGAACAGGATGTAGTCCAGGATGTACATACCGGCCACCACCCACTTGGAAGAGGCATAGGCATAGGTCAGAAAGACCGCAATCACCCCCAGATATTCAACCGTACAGAGGGTTCGCTCGCCAAAGGCGTTGATGGAACGGCCGATCATCGGGTTGACCAGCCAGTTGATCAGGTTGTTGATGATGAACAGCACCGTGATGGCCTGCACTGAAAAGTGGAAGACCTTGACCAGCAGAAACATCGAGAAGACCATATAGATCTGCCGCCGCGCCCCGGACATGAAGGTCAGGGCGTAGTAAAGCCAGTAACGCCGTTTCAGGAACATCCGCAGCTTCTGCGGTGGCACGTCGCTGTGGCTGGGGTCCTGAAACGCAGCCCACAGACCGGCCAGGGCCACCGCCCCACCCACGACCAGAAACATACCGGCGTAGTCCAGCACAAACCCCAGGCACCAGATGACGGCAGCGGCAACAATACTGGTGATGGCAGCCAGGCTGCGCAGCCTGCCCATCACCAGCGGCGACTGTACCGTGGAGAAGTACTGCAGGGTCAGGGACTGGTTGACGGTTTCATAGTAGTGGAAGCCAAAGCTCATCAGCAGGGTCGTCAGGGCCACGCCGCTGAAGCTGGGAAACAGGCCGGTCATGGCTACCCCTACCCCCAACAGCACGATTGACAGCGCTGCCAGACGATGCTCACGGACGATCAGCATCACGTAGATGGCAGTCAGGGCCAGAAAGCCCGGAATCTCACGGATCGACTGGGTCAGCCCCACCTGAAACCCCTCCAGATGGACCGTTTCCACCGCAAAATTGTTGAACAGCATGGTATAGCCCTGCATCCCCACCATGGAAGCGGCGGTCAGCACAGCCAGAAAACGGAACATCGAACGATTGGCATCGGTCAGCACACACACCCCCGTCAGCAACACCCTGGTTGCGGTTTATCCATAGCAAAGCAGGCGGCCGGGGACAATAAAAACAGTCGGCAGCAGGGCACTCCTGATAGAGCAGCGGGCATTACTACTGCCGGCTGGAAAGCGCTACAGCCGATTATCCCGGCACCGGCCCATCTGCCTGACGTAACCCAATTGTTACCGGCTCACCCCGCAACCGACATATTGCGCTGCTATTATGGCGTGATACATTTCCCTTTGCCGATTCTGGCCCAGGACATCCATGCGCGACAATCGAACGTTACGGCTGTTGCTTGCCGTTCTCATCCTCCATCTGTGGACAGGTAGCGCAACAGCAGCCCGACTCGGCATCACCCTGGCTGTTCCTGATTCGCTGCACGCACGTTCTGTTACGAAACAGGCTGTTGCTGATACCCTGCAGCTCCTGTCCCGTTCCTTTCCTGATGCAACCATCACCCTGAACCACCGTCAGGCCGACATCACCATCATCTTGCCTGAGTTGACACTGCCAGCTACCGCCGGCAACTCAGACCGATCATATACCTGGCGCTCCAGCCGACAGGGGAAACAGGTTGTGTTGCAGTTGACCGCCGCCACTCCGGAAGCGATCAGTACCGGACTCTACGGACTGCTGCAAGAAAAGCTTGGCATCCGTTTTATCCATCCGCAGCAGACAATCATCCCTCGCCATCGCCACTGGCCACTCACCAGCAATTTCAGTTTTACGGCTGCCCCCCGCTTCAAACACCAGGGATTTCACCTGCACACGTTACACCCGATGGAGCTGACCGAACAGCTGCACGATCCGACCAGACCCGGTGCCTTTGAGGAGGTTGCGGCCTATCTGGACTGGCTGGCCCGCAACGGCCAGGACAGCTTTCAGTTTTTTCTGCTGCGGGGTATTGATCGAACCGCCTGGATTCCCCATATCCGCCGAATTGTTGCATACGGCCAGAGCCGCGGCATCCGCTGCGGGGTAGAGATTTCACTGGCCATGCTGCAGCAGCAGGCCTTTCAGGCCATTACCCTTCTGCGACCGTTCCCTTCCTACAAGCGTCAGGTTGAAGAGACCCTGGCCTGGCTGTTTCAGGTGCCGTGGGACTTCATCAGCCTTGAATCGATGCTGGGGGAGCATCTGCCGCTGGTCAGCCGACTGCTCCCTTCAGCCCAGCTGCATCTTGAGACCCTGGTTACCCGGCAGTATCAACGCCCCCTGCTGTATGCCACCCATGTCATCCGCCAGGAAGACGGCACACAACAGGTCAGACGCCCCCTGCACCCGGCCAGCGGCATCCTGATCCATACGGTCATGTGTTATTCGGCCTCGGAACCCAAGGCACCGGTCTATGGCAACCAAAACCAGCGCTTTATGCTGGATGCTGCCAGACAAGAGGTTCTACAGCGTCCCACCTGGTACTGGCCCGAGTCATCCTACTGGGTGGGGTTTGACAGCTCGGTACCGCTGTTGTTGCTCCCCTACCTCGACACCCGCTGGGATGACATCAAGGTGATGACCGGGCTGGGGCTGCAGGGGCATCTGACCTTCAGTACCGGCTGGGAGTGGGGCTACTGGCTGGTTGACTGGAGTATCGCCCGCTGGAGCTGGCGCTACACTGAGAACGGCATACGGCGAACAGACGGCCCCCTGTCGCGGCTGAGCGCCCTGTTCCCTGACACAGTGCTTCAGCAGCAGTGGCAGCAGGCCCTTGCCCTGCAGAATCGTTATCTCAAGGATAAAGAGCTTATGCGCCTGATGGCGGCGGCCACCCCCTTTGCTGAACTGCCTCCGCCCTTTAACCTGCCGTTCCAGCCTGATCCGGTCATTCCGCTGCGCCGGTTGCACAAAAAAGCCGGCACAGATGAGCTGGCAGCAGTGCGCAACGGACCGGTAGCTGACCTTGATCAGTATGCTGCAGCCATGGAAGCCGTGACAGCCCGCCTGACGAAGCGGCTTCAACAGCTGCACCTGACCGGAACCGAGAAAGCCCTGGCGGAAGAACTGATCACCGGTCTGCAGGTGACGGCACTGCGGGCACGGCACCGCAGTCTGACCCTGCAGGCCCTGATGGCCAAACATCGTGACGCAGACGGGGGTATGCCCGCCTGTAACCGTCTGCTGGCATCGGCAGCACAAGTCCGGCAGCAGGCACTTCAGCTGGTCCGGCACCAGGAGACACGCTATCGCTATCCGATTCAGATGCTGGCCCGGCAGCGACCCAGTCTGACCGCCTACTCCTTTGGGTATCTCTACCCTGCCGCAACCCTGTTTTTCTGGGAGCGAGAGGAACAGCAGGTACGCCATGGACGCTTTGACCCGCTCTTCATGAACCTCTGGAGTATCTGGCGGACACTGGGGCTGGAGAGTCTTTTGCTGCGTTAGCCATACAATTATTACCTGATCTCCACCTGATCGTCATATTGCTCTGCTATGGTGCACCCGCTATCAGAACACGCACGGGTGACCGCCATGAAAACCTTCAAAGCAGATCTGCACGTCCACTCCAGCCATTCCAACAAGCCTACCTACTGGGCCATGCGCAAATTCAACTGCCCGGAGAGCTACACCTCGCCCCAGCATCTGTATCAGACCGCCCTGGCGCGCGGCATGGACTACGTCACCATCACCGATCACAATGTTATCAGCGGCTGTCTGGAGATAGCCCATCTGCCCAACACGTTTATCAGCTGTGAGATCACCAGCCATTTTCCGGAAAACGGCTGCAAGGTGCATATCGTAGTACTGAATATTACAGAGGCACAGTTTTCAGAGCTCAACCGGCTGCGCAAGAATGTCTACGAGCTGACCGCCTGCCTGCAGCAGGAGCAGATTACCCACTTCCTGGCCCATCCGCTGTATGCCCAGAACGACAAGTTAACTCCTGAGATTCTTGAAAAATGCCTGCTGCTGTTTTCCCACTTTGAGATCCGTAACGGCTGCCGCGCCCGCCGTTTCAATACTTTCACCGCCGATCTGATCACCTCGCTGACCCCCGCCATCATGGAACGGCTGGCCGACCAACACGGCCTGACACCGGTAGGCAGTACACCGTGGCGCAAAGGGACCGTTGCCGGTTCCGATGACCACGGCGGCCTGTTCATTGCCCGGGCCCATACCGCAACCCTGGATGGAGAAAATGTGGAGGCGTTCATCAGCGCCGTGCAGGCAGGCAACAGCTGGGCCGAAGGCGAGCATGGTGGCCCGTTGACCATGGCCCACAGTCTGTACGGAGTGGCCCACAGCTTCTATCGGGAACGGTTCGGCGACCGTCGGCGCAGTGCAACCCCCTTTGTCGGCGCCCTGCTGGACCGGTTTTTTAACCTGGGCAGCGACAAAGGCTCATTTGTGGAGAAGATCCGTCTGTTTGTGCTGAAAAACCTGCCGGAAGGCCGGCCAGGCCGTGAACGCAGTCTGGAGCAGCTGCTGGATGACGAGGCCAGGCGACTGCTGGCTGACAACGCCTTTCTGGCAGGGATCAGGGATGCCGATCTGAACCGTAAGGTCTTTATGGTCACCAGCCGCTTGGTAAACCGTATTCTGTACCACTACAGCACCAAACTGATGTCGCTCTCCATGCAGGCCGGTTTTTTCGAGTACCTCAACACCGCTGGCACCATCGGGCTGGTACACCTGATGATCTCCCCCTATTACCTGGCCTTTCATCATCAGCACAAGGGCAAGGAGCTGATGCAGACTCTCAGGGAGCGGTTGCCGGAGATACCGTTTTCACCGGCTGAAGAGAAGATAGCCCTGTTTACCGACACCCTGGATGAGATCAACGGGGTGGCCATCACCATCCGACGGTTGATCAACACCGCCCGTGATCGGGGTGTCAACCTGACGGTACTGACCTGCAGCGCCAGCAGCGCACCGGTTCCGGAGGGGGTCATGCAGTTTCAGGCAGTGGGGGATTTTGTGCTGCCGGAGTACCCTGAGTTGAAGCTCAGCTTTCCGCCGATTCTGGAGGTGATGCAGTATATCGAGCAGCAGGGGATCACCCGCATCCATATCAGCACCCCCGGCACCATGGGGCTGTTGGGGCTGCTGATTGCCCGGCTGATGGACATTCCGGCAGCCGGCACTTACCACACCGACATCCCGCAATACGTGCGCAGCCTGACCGATGATGAGTTTCTGGAGCAGGCTGCCTGGCAGTACATGATCTGGTTCTACAACCAGATGGAAGAGGTGCTGGTGCCGTCGGTCGGTACCCGCGAACAACTGATGGCCCACGGACTGCCACTGGACAAGATGAAACCGCTGCCCCGCTGGGTGGATGCCGATCAGTTTACCCCGCAGCGGCGGCAGGCAGGGTACTGGCACCATCAGGGCCTGGCCGGCGGGATAGTGCTGCTGTACGTGGGACGGGTATCAAAAGAAAAGGCTCTTGATCTGCTGTGCGACGCCTTCTGCACCCTGATTGACCAGGGGCTTGATCTTGCACTGGCAATCGTTGGTGACGGTCCGTACCGGGAGGAGATGGAGGCAACATTACAGGGATACCCGGCGTTGTTTACCGGTTACCTGCAGGGGGAGGAGCTGCAGCAGGCCTACGCCTCGGCTGACCTGTTCGTTTTTCCCAGCGCCACCGACACCTTTGGCAACGTGGTGCTGGAGGCCCAGGCATCAGGCCTGCCGGTGATCGTCTCGGACAGCGGCGGCCCCAGGGAACTGATGCTGCCGGGCAGTACCGGCCTGGTTTTCAAGGCCGGAGACCTGCAGGCGCTGATAACTGCGCTCCAGGCGCTGGTTGCAAAGCCGCACCTGCTTTCAGCGATGGGTGATGAAGCACGACAGTTTATTCTGACCAAGGCCCCTGATCCGACCGAGACCTACCGCACCATCCTGCAGTGCGGCGCAACATCTGGTTCGCATGATCATATCAGCTTCTAGACCCGCCATCTTCAGACCATGAGGCCCCCGATGCCGGAAACCCACCGCAACTGGTATAGCGCAGATAGCACCGAACATGCCCATGCTCCGGACAGCATACGGCAGGCCCTGCTGTTGGCCGGCGTGAAGCTGGACAACCCGAATGCCCTGATCGGTTCGCTGCCGTTTACGGTCGGCGATCTGACCGCCGGATCAGAAAGCGAACTGCAGGCGGTGGTGGCAGGCAGCCGTCATCAGGTGGATCTGCCGCAGACCATTGAACAGTCGAATTTTTTTGCTGCCGTGACCAAACGGGCCGCCTCCGGTGAGCTGCCGAAGACGGTGGTGGCCGATCTTGAGCGGTTTCTGGCGGATAATCCAACGGATGTCTGGGAAAACAGTTGGGTCCGTTTTCCGCTGAAAAGGCTTTCTTCCTTTGCACGGCAGATACTCAACCGAGATCTGCTGGCCGACAAGCAGCACCCGGCCAAGGGACAACGTGCCGATGCAGGCCGATTTTTCTTCCATGCCCCGGACGGCCAGGTGATGCTGCGCCTGCCGATCAGCTACCTGATCAAGCTGGCCCTGGCAGACCTGATCGGCGCCCAGCAGATCCTGCCGGATATCATTTGCCAGACCGGTATCCGACTGTTGGATCACTACCTGAACGACAACACCTCGCCGGAGACCTTTTCCTTCAACGTGGTAACCCTTACCCCCGACCAGGGAATGGGCAGGGCCATTGCCGAAGAAACCGCCATCCGCTTTCTGATGACCCAGCTGCTGGTACAGTACGCCAACCAGGCCTTTGGTATTACTGAACATGGCCAGCAGGCGATGGCCTACTTTGCCCCCCACCCGCCGGTGCGTCAGAAGGAGCTGAACGACCATCTGCCGGACAGCTTCTACCGTGAGCTGTTCATGAGTCCCTGTCTTTCAGGCTGGGACAAGGGCGAAGACAAGTTCCGCTACATGCAGCTCTGTCACCAGGTGCTCTCCCGCAGCCAGCTCAACGCTGTTGCCAAGCTCAAGGATGCCGGGATCATCCTCAACAACCTGGTGGTACTGCCCAACGTCTCCAACGTCAGCCTGGCCAACAACGGTACCCACCTCAGCATCGGCAGCCGTCGGCTCAGTGCAGCCCTGGCCGATCCTGTTTCAGGATTCGGGCCTGCCCAGGAAAAACTGTTGGGAGACCTGGCAATCAAGATCAGCGAGCACTTTCTGCCGCTGTTCGTCGGTACCTATACCGCTGCCCCGTTTCGGCTGTCTTTCTCCGACTTCCACCCGGAAAAAGCATTGGGGTTTCTGCCCCACGAACTGGACTACACTCACCTGCGGATGCTCTGGCGGCGTTGGCGAAAGAAGGCCGACCTCTCCATCTTCGGTCAGCCGCTCACCCCCTTCGGTCCGCCGGTCCTGGATCGGCTGATCAGCCGCACCTTCGGATTGCGGGGCGATTATGTGCCGGATTACCGGCTGGTGGATTACCTTGTCTGTCTGCTTTCCACCGAACAGAACCCGGCTTTAAGCGGCGTACCCGGCAACAGCGACCGTCTGCGCCGGGACCTGGCCCTCTCCGGCGTCTTTGACGAACAGATGTCGGTCTATCTGCTGTACAAACAGCGCGAATTCGCCAAGATGGGGTTCTCGGGATTTGAAGGGCGGCATTACAGCCTCTTTCCGACCTTTTGCAACGATATGGGCAGGGCTGCCGACCTGCAGGTCCTGATCACCGCCCTGGCATACCAGTACATGGCCGACGGCACCGACCACCACACCATTCCAGACAGCCCCTCGCTGGAGAGTGAACGGCGCCAGTTCTTCTTCGGCACCGCAATCGGTCTGCCCACCTGCTTTATTCGCAAGGACACCACCAACCAGTTTCTGGCCCGGATCATCAGCCGTACTGCCGGGGTGCGCCCCAGCCGACGCTACCCCGGTTACCTGCGGGTGCCGATTGCGAGCTACCGCCTGGCCCTGCTTGAACTGCTGCGTAGCGACGGTGCCCGCCTGATTGAGACGCTGGGGCTTGAGGCAACCATCAATGATCTGGAAGAGCGCCTGCGAAACCCCGCCCAGACCGCTGCCGGACAACTGACCAGAGGGATTCTGGACGAACTGGGCAGCCGCTCAGCCCTCGCAGTGGAGTCACGCACCTTCAACATGGCAGCAGAACAGCACTATCGCACCACCCTGAGGCAACACCATCTGTCCGAGGCCTTTGAACTTTTGCACAAACGCTGCCGCCAGCTGGACCGCAGCGAAAGCCAGCTGGACGACGGGGTACGCAAGGCGCTGCGGCTGACGCTGCAGGACCAGGATGCCGAGCAGTTTCTGGGAGGCCTGCGAGAAGAAATCCTGACGGCACAGGCACCGCTCCCTTTCTTGCAACGGCTGATCAACCTGCTCCTGATTACCATCCATGTCGATGCGCAGCAGGATTCGTCAGCTGATTCAGCATCAGGCGAAAGGCAACACGATGCACCAGTATATCGAACGGGCTAGCGGAGCAGTCGTCACCGAACAGCTGCTGGGCGACCGGATGGTCAGGCTGCTGTATAACCGTGTGCGGGAAAACAGCACCGCCCTGTTCCGGCTTTTAACCAGTCAATGGTCCTCGGCAGTGCTGGGGGCAGTCAACTTCGACCGTCCGCTGCTGGACAGCGCCGCCTTTGCCCTGCAATGCGGTATTGATCTGAGCGATTGCCTGGAGCCCCCCCATCACCTGACTACCGCCCGTGCCCTGTTTGAACGGAAGATTCACTACGAAACCTGCCGCCCGATGCCGGACGATCCGGCTGCCGTAGTCTCCCCGGCCGATGCCCGGGTACTGGTGGGCTCGCTGCAGCAGCAATCTCTCGTGTTTCTCAAAGACAAGTTCTTTTCTGTTGACGAACTGCTGGGAAAACAGGAATGGCTTGAGCGGTTTTACGATGGCGATGTCGCCCTCTTTCGGCTGACCCCGGACAAATACCATTACAACCACACCCCGGTGGCTGGACGGGTGATTGACCATTACGGGGTTGACGGTTGTTACCACAGCTGCAATCCAGCGGCCATAGTGCGTGAAGTAACCCCCTTTTCCAAGAACAAGCGGGTGGTAACAATCATCGACACCGATGTTGAGCAGGGCAGCCAGGTTGGACTGGTGGCGATGATCGAGGTGGTGGCGCTGATGATCGGCGACATTGTACAGGTCTACAGCAGGCACGGCTATGCCGAGCCGCTGGGACTGCAGCAGGGCATGTTTCTTGAAAAGGGACAGCCCAAAAGTCTCTACCGCCCCGGCAGCAGCACCGACATCCTGCTGTTCGAGCCAGGGCGGATCAGGTTTTGTGATGATCTGCTGCAAAACCAGCACCGCTGCGACGTTACAAGCCGTTTCAGCCAGGGGTTCGGCAGGCCGCTGGTGGAGACCGACATCAGGGTACGCTCTTTGCTGGCAGCTGCAGTTCGATAATGGCCTGCCGCTCATACCGTATCCGTTCAGATGTCACAAAATCCTCACACACTCTTCATAGTACTGTCATGTGTGCAGTGTACGGTTGTCTTTGCATGTTCTTGCTGACCATGTTGAGAGACTATCATCTTCCCTGGAGACTGCCATGATAACCCCAGACCAACTGCAGCAGCTTGCCGAAACCCATGGCACCCCGCTGTTTGTGATTGACCATGAAGAGCTGCGTAACAATTATGCTACCTTCAAGCAGCATCTGCCCCGTGTTCAGGCCTACTATGCGGTCAAAGCCAACCCTGATCCTGCCATTGTGCAGACCCTGTTCGAAGCCGGGGCAAGTTTTGATGTTGCCTCCATGCCGGAATTCAGGGTGGTCTACGATATCATCAAGGACATGCCTGAGCAGGAACGCCAGCAATGGATCTGGGACAAGATCATCTATGCCAATCCGATCAAGGCCAATGAAGCGCTGATTGAGCTTGACCGCTATAAGCCTCTGGTTACCTTTGACAATTATGAAGAGATCATCAAGATCAAACAATACGCGCCACACTCCGGTCTTGTACTGCGGATCAGGGTACCTAATACCGGGGCCATGGTGGAGCTCTCCTCAAAATTCGGGGCCGGCCCAGGAGAAGCAGTTGACCTGATTCTTGAGGCTGACAGGCAGGGACTGACCGTTGAAGGGCTCAGCTTTCATGTGGGCAGCCAGACCACCAATTTTGAAAACTTTGTCCAGGCCCTCAATCTTGCATCTCATATCTTCAGAGAGGCCCGTGACCGTGGTTATGACAAGATGAACCTGCTTGATATCGGTGGGGGGTTTCCTGCTCCCTATGACGACACCGTCAAACCGTTCAGCGAGCTTGCCCGCAAGATCAATGCTGAACTGGACCGGCTTTTCCCTCCTGAAATCGAGATCCTTGCCGAGCCGGGGCGATTCATGGTTGCAACTGCAGGAACCGCCGTGGCAAAGATCATCGGCAAGGTCATCCGCGACGGCAAGCTCTGCTATTATATTGACGATGGCGTCTATCACACCTTTTCCGGCATCATCTTTGACCACTGCAACTATCACCTGCACTCATTTAAAAGCGGGCCGACCCAGATCTGCACCGTATTTGGGCCAACCTGTGACGCCCTGGATGTCATTTCCATGTCAGAAGAACTTCCGTACAACCTGGAACGAGGCGATCTGCTCTACAGTAAAAATATCGGTGCCTACAGCGGTGCATCATCTACCTGGTTCAATGGTTTTCCACCGGCACAGGTGGTACACGTCAATCGTTAACCAGTAATACAAACGGACTGATCCACAACACAGCACACCTGGTGCCTTACTGCTGCTCTCCGTTTTTTTATGTTTGTATTGACTCACGCCGGGTATATTGCATACTCACTGTACCGACAAAAGGGCAGATCTCCGGAATCACCACCACTGTTCCGGACGGACAAGGGTGCAGTATGAACGAGAAAGAGCAGAAGAGCCGGTTTACCTTGCTGCAGCTGCCGGTTGAACCTGGCCTGGAATGCCTGCGCAGCAGATGGACCCTGGAGAGCCGCCCTCCGGAAGTCAGGAATCTTGTTTTCTGGGATACCTTTGAATGGGGAGTCTGGTTTGGCGGGTATCTTCTGAACAGCTGCAACAATCTGCTCCAGCTGACAGACCGTGAACGATGGCCTGGACCTGTCTTGTGTCAGGAGGCCGCACCAGGAGTCCGCCGGTTCTGGCAGGAGTTTGCAAGCGGGCCGATGCGGACAGCGCTGCGGGACCTGCTTGGGTTGAGAGCGCTCGCTCCAGTTGCAGCGGGGATCTTCCGGCACCAGCAGTATGACCTGCGCAACGAAGATGGCAAGGTTGTCTGCCGGCTTGAGCTCCGTTCTGTTTCTGCCCTGGAACCTGAAAGACTGCTGCTGCAGGACTGCCAGCTGCTGCCGCTGCGCGGGTATGAAGCCGAAGCGGCGGAGGTAACGGCATGCCTCACCGAAGCCGGCGCACGCGTGCACACGTACCATCCTGTAGAACTGCTTCTGCAAAGCTCTGGCAACCCGCCCCGCAGGTATACCCTGCGGCCTGATTTCGGACTGAAGGCGGCAACACCGGCCAGAGAGGCGATCAGTACCATCGTGCGCAGCATGCTTGATCTGGTTCATGCTAACCTGCCTGGCATACTGCAAGATCGAGACACGGAGTTTCTGCATGATTACCGGATCTGCCTGCGTAAAATCCGCTCGTTGCTCAGTCTGGTCAAAGAGGTCTATCCGGCTGCGGATATACAGCAGATACGGGCAACTCTCGGTGATCTGGCCAGGCAAACCAACCGGCTGCGCGACCTTGATGTCTACCTGCTGGCCCGGGAGGAGTATCTTGACTTACTCCCCTCCCCATTCCGCCCTGCGCTGAACAGCATGTTTGATGATTTTTCTCTTGAACGGGAAGCCGAGATCCGCACGGTTACTGCACAACTTGCCAGTCCCGTTTTTCAACAGCTTCTGCATGATGTTTCCGTTTTCTTTGCAGAGGGTACGCAGCATCCCCCTTCAGTGGCGGCGGCCCTCCCGGTGGGACCGTTGGTCTTTGCACGCATCTACCGACGCTACCGTAAAATCTGCAAGATCGCAGCCGTAATTGATGCGTCTACCCCTGATGAGGGGATTCATCAACTCCGGATTGAATGCAAAAAACTGCGCTACTTGATGGAATTTTTTAGCGAACTGATTCCCGGGGACAGTTCTGCAACGCTGCAAAAGCTGCTGCGGCGTCTGCAGGGACGGCTTGGCGAGTTTAACGACGCCTCGGTACAGCAGGCATCGCTGCTTGAGTACCGTGAACAGCGCAAACCAGGAGCAGAAATTTCACTGGGACTGGGAGGGCTGGTTTCAACCCTCTATCAGCAGCAGCAACAGTCACGCACCTCTATCAAGCAGTCATGTGACGACTTTTGCAGCGGATCAACCGCTGCCATTTTCAAACGTACCTTCAAGCTTTCGGCATCACCTATCACACCGGATCTCCACAGGCAGACAAACCAATGAATATCATCTCTTCCTACAGCATCAAGGGGGGCGTGGGCAAAACAGCCCTTGCCGTTAATCTGGCCTACGTCCTGCGGGAGTCCGGGCGACGGACCCTGCTGATCGACCTTGACCCGCAGGGGGCTGCGGCTTTTTACTTCCGGATGGGCAGCGCAAAGAAACTGCGGATGCGGGACTCGGATGCACTGGCAGATGGATTGCGCAGCAACATCAGGGAATCTGACTTTCCCGGGCTTGATATCATCCCCTCAAACCTCGCCTACCGAAACTTTGATATCGTGCTTGACAGCATGAGCAAAAGCCGCAAACGACTTCGCAAGGTTCTGGAGGAGTTCAAGTCCGACTATGACGTCATCCTGCTGGACTGTCCGCCGAATATCACACTGCTCTCTGAAAATGTGTTCCGGGCATCGGATCTGATTGTTGTGCCGGTCATTCCCACAGTGCTTTCACAACGGACGCTTGACCAGTTGACTATGTTTTTCCACAATGAAAAACTGCCTGATGAGATACTCCGTCCGTTTTTTTCCATGGTACAGAAACGTAACCGGATGCACCGCGACATCATGGCTGAATTGCCGTTGTCCTATCCCGGCTTCCTGAAAACGGTGATCCCTTTCTCTGCAGATGTTGAAAAAATGGGGCTACGCAGAATGCCGCTGCTTGCCTATTCCAGCAACTGCGAGGCTGCGATGGCCTACCGCGCGCTGTGCAATGAAATTCTGTGCGAAACGGCAGCCCAGCCATGATTGAAATCGAACGCAAGTTTCTGGTTAACACGTTGCCTGCCGAGCTTCCCGAAGGAACCCCTATCCTGCAGGGGTACCTAGCCCATGACGACCAGATGGAAGTGCGTATCCGGCAGTACGGCACCCGGCATTTTCTTGCGGTAAAAGAAGGCTCCGGCCTGACCCGGCGCGAGACTGAGGTTGAGATATCTCCCCAACAATTCCAGACGCTGTGGCCCTCCACCGAAGGCCGGCGGCTGGAAAAACTGCGCTCACGACTCAGCTCTGGCACCTGCCAGATAGAGTTTGACCGCTACCAGGGAGATCTGGCTCCGTTGCTGGTTACCGAGGTTGAGTTTGCTTCTGTTGCCGAGAGCGAACAGTTTGTAAAGCCAGGCTTTCTGGGATTGGAGGTCACGGAAGAGGAGGCTTATAAAAACAGCTCTCTGGCGATCCACGGCATCCCCGATGAACAATCCCAGAAATGCCAGATCGGGGCGCTCCCCTTTCTGATCCGCAGAGGTCACCTGCATCTCGTCATAGTCACCAATTCTGCCCAGACCCGCTGGATCATCCCCAAAGGTCACCCGGAACCGGACATGACCCGTCAGGATGTTGCCGTGATGGAGGCAATGGAGGAAGCAGGAGTAATCGGCAGTTGCATCCCCGGTCTCCGCTCAAGCTGTAACCACAAAGGGGAAAACACCCTTTCGGTCTATCCGTTGCGGGTTACCACCGTACTGAAAAAATGGCCGGAAATGCACTGGCGCAAGCGTGTGGTGCTCCCTGCCGACAAGGCCCTGAAAATGATCAGCGACCCGGAACTTGCCGACTGCGTCAGCCGGCTGGTTGCACGGCTGACTCGTTAAACCTGGCTTTGCCATTCAGCTACGTGGTGTTACTTGGCCTTGATTGCGGAGAATATCTCTGCTGCGGGGAGACTGAGGAGACTGAGGGGACGTTCTTAAAAAGCTGACTAACGTTGCCTGTTTTGCTATTTGACCTGCCCATGCCACGCACATCTCGAATCGATATTCCGAATCTGCTCCAGCACGTCATCGTGCGAGGAATTGAAAAGCGCGATATTTTCACTAACGACCACGACCGCCTGGATTTCGTTACACGCTTTTCAAGGCTTCTCAAATCAACCGGGACCGAATGCCTTGCGTGGGCATTGATGTCGAACCACTTTCACCTGCTTGTGCGGACATCCGACATTTCCCTTTCAAAATTCATGAGACGGCTGCTTACCGGCTATGCCGTCACCTTTAATCTCCGTCACGGCCGATCCGGTCATCTATTCCAGAACCGCTACAAATCGATAGTCTGTGAAGAAGAACACTATCTTCTCGAATTTGTTCGCTACATCCATCTGAATCCACTGCGCGCCGGACTGGTTGCCACGCTTGACGACCTCGATAGTTACCTTTGGTGCGGTCACTCTGTCCTTATGAAAAAAAGTGAACTGCCTGGGCAGGCAATGGCCGAGATACTCGCCCGCTTTGGCAAGACCTTCGCTGTCGCCAGCAAACGCTATCGTTCATTCGTGAACGATGGCATCACAATGGGACGCCGGGATAATCTGGTCGGCATTGGAACATTCCGAGAGGACAGGGCGCTTGATAGTGAATTGAAGGATAGCCGGGTACTAGGTGCAGGTGATTTTGTGGAGCAAATCCTTCGGCATACCGGCGATGTTGGACCTTCCGACAGAACCTTTACCCTTGATCACATCATCGAAACCGTTCTGGGGATTTTTGTATTGTCACCAGTGGAACTGATGTCGCGAAAACGGTCGTCGCAATTGGCAAACGCACGCAGCATAATTTGCCATATCGCCTACATTTGCGGTCACCGGGGAGTAGACATCGCCCGTCGGCTTAACGTCACCGGACCGGGGGTAACTGTGGCGGCAAGGCGTGGAAAAGCACTCATCGGAAACTATCCCCGGTTCCTTGCTCTTGTCGGTGGAAATAGTTAAGCAACTTTTTAAGAACGTCCCCTTTGAGCTCCCAGTGAAATGTAAACCCTGACCAAGGTGAAATACTCAGGAAAGTACGGACACATCATGACTGAACTGAGCAAAACCCAACGACTGATTCTTAATGCCCTTGAAATCCCGATTCCTGGGCTGGCATAGTTATAATGCTCGGGAATTTAGGTTATTAACGAGTTAGGTTTTGTAGGAAAGCATATGACTGTAGCACAACAACTAGGTGTTTTACGAAATTCCCGTGGCGGTCCAGACATCCGCGCCGCTCAAGTATTTACCGCTGTTTTGGCTTTGGGGTTGCTTGTAGCTGCGATAATTACCCAGCATCCTTGGGCAATAATGCTGTTTGTATTCTTTGGCATTGTAGCCATAACCGGTGGTCACACAATAAAGCATACAAACAATGCCATTGATGCATATGAGTCCGGCGTTAAAGCTAAATGCTCGGTTGTAATCGAACAAAGCGATTCCTTTAATTATTACTATGCAAAGGTAAATATTGCTGACCAAAAATACTCTTGGGAATTCGACTTTATTCCTGACGGCTGGAAGCCCTCTGAAGGCGAGTACAGTGCGGAATCATTTCATTTGGAAAACACCGAATGGCCTGCGCTAGTCGTTGTAGAAACTGGCATTTTAGTTCCTCGATCAAAACCGTCGATGATTAAGAAAAAAACCTAACGAACCGCTCCAGCACGAAGCTGATACTTGACAAAAAAATGTCACACATTAAATGTAAGATATGCTCAGGTTCCATTTTTTGTTCAGCGCTGGCGGTAGCATGTAATTAGGAGTTTATACAATGGGAATACTTGGTAGATTGTTCGGCCTCGGTGACAAAAGCACGAACAAAGCGGAAACAAGGGCTTCCGAACTCTGTGCGCTTGGTTTTACCCCAATAAGCGAATCCACCATCATCGATGAAGGTGTCGCGCTGATCAAAAAACACGAAGGAATATATCGCATTGAAGTAGCAGAACGGTATCAATCGAATATTTCCCCGCGACTCTTCTACGCCAGGGTACATACATATACGCATGAACACAGTGCAGGCGATGACATGGAAGAGGATGATTTTCTGTTACTCAGAACCGATCAATCTCTCCCGCCTACTGCTCTAATACATACTACAGCCCTCACTGGACTCGGTAAAAAGCTAGTTGACGGACTATTTGGGCGCCTTTCAGCATCCAGCATGCCAAAAGTGACTATGAATGATCCAGACCTTAGCGCAGCCTACTCGTTTTATTCGCAACATCATGCAGAGATCAGACATGTGTTCAATAATAACCTCCTAAAAAACCTTACGGAATTCGGTCTATTTTTGGCTCCTCGCTGTTTCAAGTGGGTAGCCTGAAATCAAGCTTGCCGGCAATGAG
>CAZYMK010000011.1:0-25531 GCA_964648885.1 uncultured Geobacter sp.
CCGTTGGCGACCCGTTCAAGGACACCTCCGGCCCGGCCATGAACATCCTGATCAAACTGATGTCGGTTGTCGCGCTGGTGATCGCACCACTCCTGAAGTAAGACTGAAGCGTTATCAGAAAAAAGGCCGCCCCCGGATTCGGGAGCGGCCTTTTTTTTTACAGGGCTGCAGTGGATTGAACCTAAAACGGCAGTTCATTAACACAGAGGCACAGAGAACACAGAGAAATTAAATTCTTAAAACAAAGCAAGCCGAACCTTTTGGGTGAACAGAAAAAGTTCCACGTTTATAACTTGTAGATTTTACTCTGTGACCTCTGTGACCTCTGTGACCTCTGTGACCTCTGTGACCTCTGTGTTTTAAATGCTTTTTCTAGATTTAAAAAACAATTGCACGCGGAGCAACTGTCGCTCTAAAGCTCAGCCCAGCTCTGCAGCCACGGTTGCTACTGACTGGGCATCAGGTAGACCGGCCAGCTGCATCAGCATGTAATCTTTTACCAGCTCAAGCAGTTCAGCAAAACGGTTTTCAGGAAGCTGCAACGCTGCGGCAAGTTCACGCAACGCAGTCAGTTCACGCTCAGACAGCTGTCCGTCGGCAAAGGCAACCATGATACAGGTGGATACCAGCATCTCACGCTGTGCAGCCTCAGAAAACTGTTCTGCAGCAGGAAACGAACCGGCAGGTTGTTGCAGCAGGGTATCAAACGCAGGCCAGGCGCCGGAAGCATCGTCCTGGAAGCCGGTGTAGAATTCCCGTATCATGGCAATCTCTTCTTCGGTACCTGCCGGGTCCACCCGGGCTACCATCAGCATGGCGCCGGTCATCTGTAAAACCTGTTCCGGGGTAAAGCCCGCATCCGTTATGAGTTGAAACATGGTTCGCTCCTTTACTGTTTGATCTGCAGTCGTAATGCAGCAAGCTGTTCCTGTACCTGCTCCGGTGAAAGGTTACGGAATCGCTCCGGCAGCAGGGAGCGCCGGGAGGTCTCAAATACCGCCAGCATCTCCATGTAGCGCAGCATGGCGATCTCACGGGGCGGCATGAAGTCCTGTGATGCCAGTTCCAGCAGGCTGATGTCGAGGGGTCTGCCTTCCCGCTCGGCAAACTCAAGGGCAAGCAGGGCAAGCGCCTCCAGGTCTGCGTTGGAATACCCCTCAAGAGGCGTGCAGAGCTGCTCAAGCAGCGCATCATCAATAACGGCATCGACCTGATAACGCCGCAGGATAGCCTTGACCACCGCAGCCCTTTCTCCAGCATGTTCCGCATAGAAGAACGGTATCTTGCGGTCAAGTCGTCCCGGACGCTTGATATCGGTATCCAGCTTGTCCGGTCTGTTGGTCATCAGAATAAACAGCACTTGTCCACGGTTTTCGGTGTCCGACATGAACTCTTTCAGACGGGCGATGATACGTGAACTGGTGCCGCCGTCAGAGTCCTCGCTCTGATTACCGAAGCTGCGGTCTCCTTCGTCAATAACCAGGGCAATCGGCCCCATGGCCCGGACCGTGGTCAGCACCCGTTCAAGGTTTGCCTCCGTGGAGCCAACCCATTTGGAACGGAAATTCTTCAGAGCGATGCCGGTAAGCCCGGCCTCTTTCAGGAAGGCCTTGATAACAAAGGTTTTGCCGGAGCCCATGGCCCCTACAGCCAGCAACCCCATCGGTGCGCGGCTGCGGTCACCGCTCTTGATCAGGCGGGCTATCTCCAGCAGCTCCTGCTTGATCTGTGCATTGCCGCCCACCGCATCAAGCCCATGACGTGAGTCCATGAATTCAATCAGGCCCGAACATTCCTTTTCAATCAGCTCACGCTTGCGCCTGCGTACCACCTCAAGCATCTCGGCATCAGGATCATCAGGGTCTGGCAACGGCCGGGAGGGATCGATCAGGTGCCTGATCTCATCGGGGGTCATTCCCGAAGTGATGGCGGCCAGTTTTGCGGACCGCTCTGCAGCATTGGGCGTGCCGTGCAGCAGTTGATTGATCAGTGCGGTCCGCTGTTGTTCATCAAGGCCGCTGGGGGTGTTGGTTGCCACTATGGCGGCAATCTGCACCGACTTGAGACCGGCGGTCTGGTCTGCCAAACGGCTCGCCTGGGACTCCGGCATGGACGGAGCATGGTGACGGATGGCCTGCAGCCTGTCCTGTCCGCTTGGCAGCGGAATCTCAACAGCCGCCACCCGCGGGTTGGCCGGCAGGGCCGGGTTCAGTTCAGTCAGTGATTCGGCAATCAGAACCACCAGATTGTCTTTTGCCGAGAACTCGTCATCAAGGGACCAGCGGTGCAGGGCAATGAAGGCGCTGCGCTCATCAAGGGAGAGAAATTGCGGTTCAGCAGCCGGAAAGATGGCCCCGGCATAGGGGATCAGCAGTGCATTTGAGGAGGAGGCCAGCATCCGGCGCTCAAGTGATTCAAAGATCCCTGCCAGCCCTTTTCCCTCCAGATGTCGGTACAGTTCCTGCTTTTCCTCCAGGCTGCTCCCCTGGAGTACCCGCACCCCCCTGTCCAGCGAAAGCTCGTACACTCGATCTTTTTTCCCGGCAAGCAGCGTTTCGGCCAAAAACGGCACCAGACCGTGGGCCTTGGTGTTGACCAGCACCGTGTCAAACACGTTGCCGTAGAGGATAAAGACCGAGGCCTCACCGGCCAGGTACTTCTGGCGGACGGTCTCAGCCCATTGAGGCAGCAATGACGGGACAGTTTCAGTCAGGCTCATATTAAATGTTCTTTGCGGTTGCGGCCTGGGCTGTACGGGCACGCTTCATTTCTTCAAGTTGCTGCCGTGCCGTAACCGCACCGCTGCTCTGACGCAGCTTGGCAAGCTGCACATCAAGATCCGATTCCCGCAGCTCGCTCCCCATCTTGGCCTCGGCAACGGTGTTCTTGATATGTTCCCGCACGTTGTCAAGGGCGCGCACCTCTGCATCCACCGAAAGGCCGTCAAGCTGGTTCTGGATCTTCAACCGTGCCTGGGCGCTGTGCATCTGGGCGAGCATCCGGTCCTTCTCGTCTTTCAGCTTCTGGATCTCGGCCTTTACCTGCAACAGTGATGATTTGGCTTCATCAGCATCATTTCGAGCCAGCTCAAGATCCTGCTCAAGCTGTTTGATGCCGGCTTCCAGGGTATTTTTCTTCTGGATCAATACGATGCCCAGCTCATCCTGTCCGGTGGCAAGGGCGGCATTCAGATCCGCGTTCACGGCTGCCAGCTCATCGCGGTCTTTCGTCAGCCTTGCACTGATCTCTTCCCTGCGGCGCATGATGGCGGCAGTGGCTGACTTCAGCTTGCCGTATTTGTCGATCATGGAGTCTATGGCGTTTTGATACGCTATTTCAGGATGCTTCTTCTCCACATCAGTGATCCAGAGGGAGACAAATCCAGTCCAGAGATTGGCCAGTCGTGCCAGCAGATTAATCGTTGCCATAGCAGTGTACCTTCCTTTACCGTTTTGAATTCAGTGCGATACTGCAATACCTTGCGATACTGCCGCAAGGCTGGTATGCGGACGATGCAGCGAGGTGGTGACGCCGGGCAGGACTGCCTCTATTTCGCCTGAGAGTTCCGCCTCAATATCCTCCTGCAAGCGCAGTTTATCGATCATATCATCAAGCTTTGAACCAAGTCCGCCTGCCGCAGGGTTGGTCATGATCCCCTGATACAGCTCTTCAAGCTGGTCCGGCATGGAAAGCATGGTGGCCTCAATGGCGGTTCTGCGGCTCAGCATCCGATTGTGGCGCTCCACCAGTGAGACATATTCGGTCCTGGCCTTCTGCAGCTGGCGCAGATCAACTCCGGGGCGAGCAGCAGCGATTTCGCGATCAATGCTGGTGATCCGCTGCTGGATATCCTTCATGTCTACAGCGGCTGCCCGTTCGTCAATGACCAGCCTGGCCAGCCAGAGGTAAAGGTACTCGACCGTGGTGTCGTCCAGGCGTTCAACCTCATGCACGCTCACGTTGGTTCTGGTGTCGGCAGCATGCCGGTACAGGGATTCAACCCGTTCGCGCATTCGCAGCCATACCTTCAGATACTGATCAAAAACCGTCCGTTTGCGAATTCTGCCCTGTATCTCCTGAATCAGCCGCGTACGTGTGGTTTCACGCAGCCGCATCCTGAATTTGCGATCAGCCTTATCCCTGAAGGTAATGGACCCCGGCAGGTACATGGCGGCAATCGCCTCGCCTGCTGCAAAGGCGATCAGTGGCAAGGCGCCGATGCCGAACCCGAACGGGATGGAAAGCAGGGCACCGGCGGCCAGCGAGCCCAGGGCAGCATACAGGTTGCCCTGGCTGGTAAGCATCTCTTTCAGATATGACGGTTTTTTCTCTGCCAATGGCTTGTTCCTGTCAGATGGTCACGCGCACGGTTCCCTTACCCGGTGAATTGTGCAGTTGGGCAAGAATACGCTGCTCCATAGTCACCGCCTCATCACTCCGCTGCCACGTGGCGGTACGGGGCCGGGGCGCGGTAATCCGGAAGTCATCCGCCACCTTTGCCGGCTGGGCAGACAGCACTATTACCCGATCACCCAGCAGCAGGGCCTCGGTCACATCATGGGTAACAAAGACAATCAGGCAGGGATGTTCCTTATGCAGCGCGATCAGAAGTTGCTGCATTTCTTCCCGTGTCTGGGCATCCAGGGCGCCGAACGGCTCATCCATCAGCAGAATCCTGGGGCGCAGCACCAGCGCCCTGGCAAGGGCGACCCGTTGATTCTGACCGCCGGACAGCTGCGAAGGGCGCAGATGCTGCTTGTCCTTGAGGCCGGTCTCTTCAAGTATATCCACAACCCGTTTACGCCATGCTGCCTCCGGCACCTTCTCTTTCCAGAGCTTCAGCCTGAAGGGAAAGGCCACATTGTCGTAGACGGTCAGGTCGGGACGGTTGGCATAACGCTGAAAAACCATCACGGAATCATCGTGGGCATCTGTGCAGGGAATGCCATCGATCAGTATGGTGCCGGAGGTGGGGGTTGTGGCGTTGAGGGGCCGAACCCCGCCCAGCATGTACAGGATCGTACTTTTTCCGCAACCGGAAGGTCCCAGCAGCATATTGATGTCCGGTTGATCGAAGCGCAGGTTAATCCCGTCAACAACCCGGGTAACACCGCCTGTTGGGGCAGGATACTCCTGCACAATGTTCTGCAGTTCAACCGAGACGGCTGTTCCACCCGTGGAATCGCTCATATCTGGGTCTCCCAGGGATACAGTTTCTTCTTGATCCAGGTCATGGAGCGGTACGTAAGCAGAGCCAGGGCCATGATCACTATGATACCGGCAAAGACCTGATCCCAGGCACTGAAACGGCGTGCATTCTGAATCAGCTGTCCCAGACCAGACCTGGCATTGACATACTCAGCCACGGTGATGTAGGTCCACATGACTGAAAAGGCCACAATAATCGCATCGGTAATGCGGGGCATTGCCATCGGTATAACCGCCTTGGTGATACACTCCCAGGGGGTGGCTCCCAGATCCCGGGCGCTGATCCAGTAACTTTGCGGCACCGCCTGTATGGCATCGCGCACCATCGGAATCAGGTAGACCACAGCGCCGATAAACAGAAAGGCGATCTTCATCTCCTCATCCACGCCAAGCCACATGACCAGTATCGGCAGCAGCGCCACCACCGGGGCAGAACGGAACGGGTCGATCAGGGGAGAAACGGCGGCATTGATGGTGGGGGAAGCCCCCATGACAACCCCCACCGGTATGCCGATCACCACCACCAGCAGTCCGGCAACCAGCAGCCTGCCGACCGACCAGAGGGTTGCCGTCAGCAACAGACTTTCCCCCTCATACCAGGACAGGTAACCCAGTGCCTTCAGCACATCCCAGGGGGCAGGCAGCCGGGCCGGACTAACCAGGCCGCTTCCTGCAAGAATACTCCAGAAGAGCAGCAGAGCCAGTACGGCTCCGCCCCCGATCAGGCGCCTGCGTTTCTCACCGGGCTGCAGGTACGGATTCCAGAACGCGCCCATCTGCTTAACGCCCACCGTAAACGGCTATCCGTGTCGTACGGTTCATGGCACGGCACTCCTCCAGTGAGAGTCCTTCTGCTGCTGGGTTGGATTCATTGCAGAGCGGTGTGCTTGAACCGTTGCCCACTATCTTGAAGCGATTTCTGGGGAACTCCCACTGGGTCACCAGATACTCGACAACCGACTGTGCCCGGGCACGGGAAAGACGCTGGTTGGTACTCTGTGCGCCGGTGGAATCGGTGTTACCGCTCACCTCAAAGTAGGCCTTGCCGTTATTCTCGATAAACGGCACCATCTCGGCATCAACCGTCTTCTGAGCACGTTTGGTCAGCTCTGCTGCCCCGGTAGCAAAGCCGACGGTTACCGGCTTGGTGACGATGGCCTGCTGCTGGGTTGCCTGGACCAATGCTGACTGGGTGAAGGTTTCCAATGGTTTTGCTGCAGCCTGGGTGGCGCCCTTGTCCTGCTCAAGCATGGTCTTGATAAAGCGGTAATCAAAACTGTCCTGGGGGTTGATGACCGGAGAATTTGGATTGGCCAGGGCGCCTGCCTTGCGGTAAATCTCGTCAAAGCGGCGGTAGACCCGCTCATAATGGTTGGTGCCACCTGCAAGCCCCAGAATCCGTGCGTTATCCTCAAGCCCTGTCCAGACCAGATTGCTGAACAGCCCCTTGATGAACGGCTTGCCTTCCTTGTCTGCAAGCAGCTTGAAAAACTCTTCGGTCTTCACCAGGGCATCAACCGCATGGTCAGGATTCGAGCGGGCAACCTTGACGCCATCCATCCATCCTTCCACAAATTTCTGCACCACTGCCTGACCATCCGGTTTTGCCAGAACGCGGGAGTCACAGACCATGACATCAAAAATCAGGTTAGTGGCGGTCTTGGTGGAGTAGACCACCCGTGACCCCTGCACGTTACGCATGGCCAGTGAGAGGTCCGGGTCCCACAGCACAGCGGCGTCAACCTTGCCGGACTCAAAGGCGGCCCGCACACCGGCGGTTCCCTCTTCGGCATTGATAAACACGGTCTTTACGCTCTCTTTTTTGCGGGCAGTCAGGGATGAGTTGTCAAGGGCATCGATCAGCATGCCGTGGGATGGGGTAAACTGCAGCAGGGCAACGGAGCGGCCTGCCAGATCCTCAATGGAGCTGACAGCGGGGTCGCGGGAAATAACCGCATCAGCACCCTGTGTGTTATCCACGATCATGACTGCCCTGGCATCCTTGCCCGAGTTGCGCAGGTTTGGCTGCTCCTGTGCCCAGAAATCAGAGGTACGCCAGGCGCAGTGGGCGGTGCCGGACTCAAACAGGGTGGAAAGGGTGGGGATGTCGTCCTGTATCAGGAACCGGATATTGACCCCCTTGCCGCCATAGATGGAATCAGGCGTGGTGGTCAGGCTGCTGCCGTTGGCCACCAGGGCCGGCGCATAGCCGTGGAAGCTGACAATACTGACCTTCAGCGGATTTTCAGGAGAGCCGAAAGGGGCTGACGGATCTGATTTTCGTACCTTAGCCGGCTCTTTCTGCGTGCCGTCTCCGGTCTTTGAGAACTTCTCCTTAAGACCAAGGTTCCATGCCGCTGATGCGGCAATTGCCAGTACCACTACCGTGACAAGTCCTTTTGCAAGCGGGGTCATCTGGGCCATCGGTATATTCCTCCCGTAACGGTTTGGTTATGCTGCGGTAAACTGCCGGATCATCTCGTTCAGCTTCTCTATCTCGCCATCTATGCGTCTGCCCTCACGGGCCGCTGCTTCCCGTTCGTTCCGCAGTGCCGCCTCCAGTGCCGTGGTCTGCTGGGCCGTTCTGGTAATCTCACGCTCCAGCAGCTGCTCAAGCTCGGCTATCTGTTTGCGGATCTCGGTACTGGTAGATTCAAGCGAGGCCCTGGTTGCGTTCATCTTCTCTACTGCCTCCTGCTCAGCTGACACAACCCGTGCCGCCAGATGCTGGCGATAACTGTTCAGTGCAGCAATCTTGTGTTCGGCATCGGCCAGGCAATCACTGATCTGCCAGTTGTCGTCAGCCGCATCCATGGCAATAACTGCCGCCTTCCGTGTTACCGCATCCAGGGCCTTCAGACCGTCAAGCAGCTTCAGCAGTTTTTCAGCGGAAAAGGGGACAGCAGGGATTTTGGCAGCCGCGTAGATATCCTCCAGAGGTCGCAGTTCAGACTGATCATCAGCAAGGGGCGGAAGATCCAGAGCCGGGGGAACTTCAGGTTCAACCACCTCGACAGGCACTTTTTCAACGGTTGCCGGTGCCTCCTCATTGAGCAGTCCTGACTCAACCCTTTCCTCATCAGACAGCTCAACCAGTTTTGCCTTGGCAAGCAGATTCAGGATACCCTTCATGGCACCTCCGGAGCGAGAATATAATTGGATTCAACAGGTGGGAAGATACCTTATGCTCCAACCTATTGCAAGCGCATGTCCTGATGGCACGCCAAAGTTACATCAGCAACTTGCGGGCCGCAATCTGCACCGGATCCCAGACCGGCGAGAAGGGTGGCGCGTAGGAGAGGTCCAGATCCGTGATCTGCTGCACGGTCATCCCGGCAGTGAGAGCCGTGGCCAGTACATCGATCCGCTTGGCCGCCCCTTCCAGCCCCACGATCTGTCCCCCCAGCAGCCGACCACTGCCCTGTTCAGCCAGCAGCTTGACGGTGATCCAGCCGGCACCGGGGTAGTAGCCGGCCCTGGTCTTGCTCTTGATGGTGGCAGTCCGATACAGCAGCCCCAGACCGCTGATCTCACGCTCGGTCAGGCCAGTGCGGGCCACCTCGAACTTGCAGATCTTGCTGACCGCCGTACCCACCACACCGGGAAACGTTGCATAGCCACCGGACAGGTTGATCCCTGCCACGGTCCCCTGCTTGTTGGCCACCGTGCCCAGAGCGATATGGAACGGTCTGCGGCTGATCAGATGAAAACTCTCGGCGCAGTCACCGGCAGCCCAGATGTTTTGGGCAGAGGTCTGTTGGCGTGAATTAACCCGGATCGCCCCCTTTTCCCCCAGCACGATCCCGACATCGGCAGCCAGGCGGCTGTTGGGCCGGGTGCCCAGCCCCACGATCACCAGATCAGTTGGAATGGTGCGCTGATCGGTTACCACCGCGCTGACTTTGCCGTTGGCAGCCTCGTATTCCGTCAGCGACTCGTTCAGGTAGAGGGTTACGCCGATCTCCCGCAGCGCCTCGGAGACCAGGGCGCCCATGTCCGGATCGAGGGTGCCCATCACCTGCTCACCTTTTTCAATCAAGGTCACCTGCAGCCCCTGCCGCACCAAGGCCTCGGCCATCTCCAGCCCGATATAGCCGCCACCCACCACCACCGCCCGGCGGGGCAGTTCTTTGTCCATAAACCCCATCACCCGGATGCCGCTGGCCAGGGTGGAGAGGCTGAAGATACCGTCAGCATCACTACCGGGCAGGGGCGGAAAGATCGCCTCAGCACCGGTGGCGATCAACAGCTGATCGTAGGGTTCCCAGGCCTCGCTTCCCTGTTCCAGGTCTGCCACCCACACCCGCTGGGCTGGCCGGTCAATCGCCAACACCTCATGACGGACACGCACATCGATGTTGAACTTTTCACGGAATTTTTCCGGGCTGCGGGCCACCAGCTTGTCAGCGTCATCCACCAGGCCGGCAATATAGTACGGCATGCCGCAGGCTGAGTACGAGGTGTGAGGTGAGCGCTCAAAGACCATGATCTCACGCCCCGGCTGTTCCCGCCGCACCTTGGATGCCGCACTCATACCGGCCGCATCGCCACCGATTACCACCAGACGTCCTGTTGTCATCACAACCCTCCTTATATCTTCTCCATCTCTTTTACCCGGTCTGCTCGTGTCGGCGTTCTGACTCGATCTCTTCACCCAGGGCCGGACTGCGCAACAGACGGTCGGCCTTGACCAGCTGTTCCACCATCCGGCGGGTACTGCGCAGCTGCCCCAGCAGCCGATCAACCCGCTCAATGGCAAGCCGTCGTGAAACAGCAGCATGCAGCAGCTCGGCCTTGGCCTGCTGGTACTGTTCCTCGAACTGCTCCAGGGCGGTCAGACGCTCCTGGTCAGCCTGCTCACCAACCGGTTCTTCCTGGCTGACCAGCCGACAGCAGCGCTCGATCTGCTCAAACAGCTGTAGCAGGGCAGGCAACGGCTCCGGATGCTTGTCACGCTGCAGCTCATGGTGCAACAGCAGGGCCGTGCCGGAGAGTCGGGCTGCCTCATCCAGATAGCGGGCCGTCCGCAGGCTGCGGGCCAGCCGATCCCCCACTTCAAGGGACATAGTGGCGGTTCGCACCGTACCGACATAATCGGCCACGGCAGCCACCAGACTATGGATCGCCTTTGCCTGCTGCTCAACACTTCTGGCTGCAGCCAGGCTGTACTGCAGGGTCTCGCACAGCAGCCGGTTGGTCATCTCCCGCAGCCGCAAAAGCTCGGCCCGCAGGGCAGCCACAGCCAGGGCCGGGGTGGCGGAAAGGGTTGTATCCAGATGGCGCGGCATGCCGGCCTGCTCCTCTGCACTGGTAAAACGCCTGCCCAGCATCCGGGCCAGGGGATTGGCCAGCGGCAGCATGATCGCCACCCCCAGCAGGTTGAACACGGTATGGAACAGGGCCAGAAAGGCAGCCGGGCTCCCCTCCAGCTCAAACAGATCGGCCATCTGTGCCACGCCCCAGATCAAGAGCGGCAGCAGGGCCAGCGCAATCATCCCGGTCAACAGGTTAAACACAATATGCCCGACCGCTAGTCGTTTGGCATTGGGAGTAGCCTTTACCACTGCCAAAGCAGCGGTTGAGGTAGAGCCCAGGTTGGCACCGATCACAGCGGCGGCAGCGGACTGGATACTGATCACACCACCGCTGGCCGCAGTCAGCAGCAGGGCGATGGTGGCGCTGGATGACTGGGTCAGAATGGTGGCCACGACCCCGATCAGCAGAAAAGTCACCAGACCGGCGCCGTTATCCCCGGTAATGGACGTGCCGTACTGCTGCGCCACCACAGCAAAGGCATCCTTCAGGATTGACAGCCCCAGGAAAAACAGGCCGAACCCGGCCAGGGCCTCCCCCAGCCCCTGGTTGCGTCTGCCGCTGCTGACCACCCGCAGAAAGACCCCCAACGCCAGGATCGGCAAGGCAAAGGTCTCGATCTTGAACCCGAAACCCACCAGACTGACCAGCCAGCCGGTGGTGGTGGTGCCGATATTTGAGCCGAACACCACCCCCAGCGCCTGCCGCAGCCCCATCAGGCCAGCATTGACAAAACCGATCACCGCCACGGTCACTGCACCGGATGACTGCACGATTCCGGTCACCAGGATGCCGGTCAGTACCCCCTTGAACGGTGTGGAGGTGTAGCGACTCAAGAGTTGCTTCAGTCCATCACCGGCAAAGACCTTCAGCCCTTCGGTCATCATCTGCATGGCCAGCAGGAACAGGGCCAGGCCGCCCAGGGCGTTCAGTATCGTTATAAGATTCAAGATAGCTGCTCCATTATTCTTTACAACACCTTTGAGGATTCGTTAATCAGTCAGCCCGCCGCCGCAGCCATTTATCCAGCTCCACCACCACCAGTACCGAGGCGGCCACAGAAAGTATCTGCAACCAGTCCGCAGCGTTGAGCGCTACGGTGCGGAAGACCCACTGCAACGGCGGGGCGTAGATAAAGGCCAGTTGGGCCAGCCCGGCAGCGATCATGCTGTAGAACAGAAACGGGTTACTCAGGGGGTTGATCCTGAAGATTGATTCGTACTCGGATCGGCTGTTCCAGGCCTGGAAAAACTGGAAAAAGACCATGGTGGTTACCGCCACGGTGCGGGCATGTTCCAGGGAGCCACCAACACGCAGCACAGAGAGGTAATTCCAGACCACCCCGGCGGCAATCACCAGCCCCACCAGAATAGTCCGCTGGATCAGCAGGCGGGACATGATCCCTTCCTGCGGATCTCGCGGCGGACGGTCGATGATCCCCTTTTCGCCCGGCTCAAAGGCAAGTGAGACATCCTGCAGGCCGTTGGTGACCAGGTTGATCCAGAGCAGTTGGGCCGGAATATAAGGGATTGGCACCCCGACGATCATGGTGATCATGATCGAGATAATCGAGGCGATACCGGTGGGCAGCAGAAAAAAGATCACCTTGCGCAGGTTATCGAAAACAATCCGCCCCTCCCGCACCGCCTTGAAGATGCTGGCAAAATTGTCGTCGGTCAGCACCATGTCCGAGGCCTCCTTGGCCACATCGGTGCCGGTGATCCCCATGGCAATGCCGATATGGGCAGCCTTCAGGGCCGGGGCGTCATTGACGCCGTCGCCGGTCATGGCCACCACCTCGCCGTTGCGGATCAGTTGCCGGGTAATACGCAGCTTGTGCTCCGGCGCCACCCGCGCATAGACCGAAACCTGGCGCACCTGCTCAAAAAGCTGCTCATCATCCAGCTTCTCCAGGTCGCGGCCAGTGAGCACACTGCCACCCTGTCCTATTATCCCCAGTTCCCCTGCAATAGCCTGGGCGGTGATGGCATGATCACCGGTGATCATCACCACCCGCATACCGGCCCGCTTGCAGTCAGCAATCGCTTCAATTACTTCGGTGCGGGGCGGATCGATCATACCTTGCAGACCGGCCATGGTCAGGCCTGAAGCCGTGTCATGGTGGTTCAGTTCATCCATCTCATCCGGGGCCTGTTTCCAGGCAAAGGCCAGTACCCGCATCCCCTGGGCGGCAAAGGTGGCTGCCATGCGCAGCATCTCTTCAGTAACAGCATCGGCAGGGCACATCTCCACCAGACGCTCCGGCGCGCCTTTGACAAAGATAAACTTTTTATCGCCAAAGCGGTGCAGGGTGGCCATGAAACCACGCTCGGATTCAAAGGGAACCATGGCAAGCTGCGGATAGCGCAAACGCTCCTGATCTCCTTGCAGGCCGGACTTCATGGCCGAGACAATCAGCGCCCCTTCGGTGGGGTCGCCATCCACCTTGTAGCGCCCCTCCTCTTCGAACAGCTCCGACTCATTGCAGAGCAGACCGATGCGCAGCAGATGCTCCAGCGCCTCCCCGCCACCCATCCGGTCCGGTCCGTCAGCGCATACAATCTCGCCCTTTGGCTCATATCCGGTGCCGCCCACGCTGAAGGTCCGGCTGCCGTCATAGATGGCCTTTACGGTCATCTCGTTTCTGGTCAGGGTGCCGGTCTTGTCAGAACAGATTACCGTGGTGCTGCCCAGGGTCTCCACTGCGGGCAGTTTGCGGATAATGGCATTGTGTTTTGCCATCCGTGCCACGCCCACTGCCATGGCTATGGTGACAACAATGGGCAAACCTTCAGGAATAGTGGCCACCGCAGCGGCCACCGCCACCATGAACATATCCTTGACCGTTTCCCCCAGCATGAGGCCCACCGCAAAAAGTGCTGCCGAGGCTCCAAGCACCAGAAAGCCGATCATCTTGGCAAACTGTTCAATCTTGATCTGGATCGGTGCCTTGACCAGCCCGATCTCCCGGACGTCACCGGCAATCCCGCCCAAAATGGTTGCCCCGGCGGTTGCCGTCACCACCCCCCTGGCCCGGCCATTGACCACCGCAGTGCCCATGAAGGCCATGTTCACCTGATCCCCCAGGACAAGGCCGGACTCGGCAATGGCTGCGCTCTTTTTTTCAACCGGCAACGACTCGCCGGTCAACATCGCCTCGTCAATGCGGAGCTCATTGACATGCACAAGCCGCAAGTCAGCAGGCACCCGGGTACCTGAGGCCAGCAAAACGATATCCCCCGGCACCAGCTCGCTGCCTGGAATCTCTTTTTCATGGCCGTCTCGAATGACCCTGGCCTTGGCAACCAGCAGGTTTTTAAGTGCGCGCACGCTCTCCTCGGCCTTGAACTCCTGCAGGTAGCCGATCACGGCGTTCAGCAGCACCACGGCCAGGATCACGCCGCTGTCGATGTACTCTTTCAACAGCAGCGTCACCGCAGCGGCGATCAGCAGAATGTAGATCAGCGGACTCTTGAACTGATGCAGGAGTATCTGCAGGCGGCTTAACTTCTCTTCCTCAGCCAGCTTATTCGGCCCGTATTTTGCCAGACGTTCTTGGGCCTCCTGACTGTTCAAGCCGGTTTCGGAGCTCTGCAACGCATCCAGTGTCTGCTGGTGATTCCGTTGATACCATTCCATACATAAACCTCGTGGTGTTGGCTGGTTACGGCCGGTTATGATACTCAAACTCCATAACAATCCGGGCAAAGGTCAGGGGACTGAACCCGGCCTCACTGAAGAGATATGCTGCAACGGTTGCCCCGGCAGTGACCAGCGGCGGCACCAGCAACAGCAAGTGGGTCTCACGCCATTTTCGCGCCGGGATCTCCTCATGGGGCCAGGAAACGGGCAGCGGTTTCAGCCAGAGCCGATAGAGGATCGGCAGAAAATAAGCCATGTTCAGCAGGCTTGAGGCAGTCAGCACCCAGATTGCCCAGGGCATCTGGGCTGCCAGGGCACCGGCCTTGAGCCAAGTCTTGCTGATTGCCCCGGCGGTCAGGGGTGCCCCCATCATCCCCAGGGCACCGATGGAAAAAGCCAGTGAGGTCAGCGGCATCCGACGACCGGCGCCATCCATCTCATCCACGCGGTGAATCCCCAGGGTCTCGGCGTAGTTACCGGCACAGAAAAACAGGGTGATCTTCATGATCCCCTGATGCACCAGATGCACCAGACCGCCCACAGTGCCGGCCATGCCAAAGATGCCGACCCCCAGCAGGATGTAGGAGACCTGACTGACCGTAGAAAATGCCAGACGTTTTTTCAGCTCTTCCTGGAACAGCGCCCGCAGGCTGCCCCACAGGATGGTGATTGCAGCAGCCACAGCCAGGGGAAGCAGCAGTCCCAGACTCTGGGCAAACTCAATACCGTAGATCTCATACACGATCCGCACCACGCCAAAGGCCCCGGCTTTCACCACGGCTACCGCATGCAGCAGGGCTGATACCGGCGCCGGTGCCACCATGGCCCGGGGTAACCAGCCGTGCAGCGGCACCATGGCAGCTTTCACCCCCACCCCGGCGATCAGCAGCAGAAAAATCAGCTTGAGCTCTGTCTCAGGGAGCCCTTCCATGGCAGCCAGCACCCCCCCCTGGGCAAAGTCGATCTGTCCGGTCAGCTGATTGAGCCAGACTATGCCGATCAGCAGCAGCGCGCCGCCAAACAGAGTGTATGCCAGGTAGACCGTGCCGCCCCGCATGGCCTGAGGGGTACCACGGTGGACGATCAGCGGAAAGGTGGCCAGGGTCAGCAGCTCGTAAAAGATGAAAAACGTGAGCAGGTTGCCGGCCATGGCGATCCCCATGGTGGCGGTGACGCAGAGACTGAAAAACCCGAAGAACCGGCTGCGGTGCGGGGCATGCTCCAGGTAGCCGATGGCATACAGGGTGGTGAACAGCCAGAGGAAAGCTGACAGGCTGACAAACAGCAGGGCCAGGGCATCAGCCTTGAACACCAGTTCCATACCGGGGGCCAGCGTGTAACGCACGCCAAACTCCTCACCGGCCACAACCCCGGCCAACAGCAGCCCGATCAGGGCCAGCTTGGTCACCGCTCCCAGCAGGTTCAGCAGAGAGCGCAACAGCACCCTCTGCTCCGGCAGGATAAAGATAATCAGACCAGGCAGCAGTGAAGAGGCAATCACCAGCAGTGGCAGCAGTTCGTTGAAGCTCATCCCCCCACTCCCTCAAGCAGCCTGAAGAGCGGCATGGCGGTCAGCCCCAGAACAACACTGGCTGCGGCCAGGGTAAAGGCGGTCCACTCCATCAGGGCAGGCACCGGCTGTGGTCGGCGATGATCACCGTCAATTGACTCCCTGAAGGCCAGCCTTAAGACCCGAAAGACATAGACCGAGGCCATCAGCCCCCCGCTCACGGCAATGACGGCTATCCAGACCTGACCGGCAGCCAGGGCCGCATCAATCAGCAGCCACTTGGCCAGAAAACCGCCGGACGGCGGCAGCCCCATCAGGCTTACTCCGGCCAGGGCAAAGGCAAACAGAGTGATCGGCATCTGGTTAACGGCATGGGAGACACCAATCACACGCTCACTGTTCCCGGCCTTGACCAGCAATCCGGCTGCCAGAAACATGGCAGCCTTGGCCAGACCGTGGGCAACGGCATGCAGCAGGCCGATCTGAACGGCCCGACCGCCGGTACCGAACAGGGGAAAAATCAGAAACAGGTAGCCCAGCTGGGCCACGGTTGAATAGGCCACCAGCATCTTCAGCCGGTCAGCCTTGATTGCCTGCCATGAGCCCCACAGGATCGCCAGACTGCCCAATAATGCCGGAAACCAGGCCAGGGGTGTGATAAAACCGGCAAAGGGTCCCAGCCAGAGCCGCAGCAGTACATAGAACGAGGCCTTGACCACCAAAGCCGACAAGAGCGCCGAAATCGGGGCCGGTGCACCGCCATGGGCAGGCGGCAGCCAGAAGTGAAACGGAAACAGGGCGGTCTTCAGCAGCAGTCCAAGCACCATCACTGCTGCAGCCAGCCAGACCGCCAGAGGTGCCTGCGTGCCGATCAGACCGGTGAGCAGCCCGATGGAGACCGTCCCGTAGCAGCCGTACAGCAGTGCCACCCCCAGCAAAAAACCGCCGGAACCCACCAGACTGGCCAGCAGGTAACGCAGTGCCGCGGTCACCTGTCCGGCAGCGCCGCCGGTCACCACCAGCCCCACCGCTGCCAGACCGACCAGCTCAAGGGTCACGTACAGGTTAAACAGGTCACCGGTCAGGTAGAGGCCGTTCATACCAGCCAGCAGAAAACCGCTCAGGGGCCAGAACCAGTGCGGGCCCTGCTTCAGGTAGCGGTGGGCATACAGGGCAACCGGCAGCGCCACAGCCTGGGTCAGCAGCAGCATCACTGCAGAGAGGCCGTCGGCAACCAGCAGAATCCCCAACGGTTCCTGCCAGCCCCCCACCAGATGGGTCACGGTCTGTTTTTGAGCAACCTCAAGGGCAAGCAGACCGGCGCAGAGCAGTTGCAGCGCCAGACCGGTCAGACCCACCAGTGCGCCGCGTCCCGGTCCCAGACAAAAAGCCAGAGTACCCCAGACCAGCGGCAGCAGGATCAGCCAGACCAGGGGGACGGCCAACAGCTCAGTCATGCCGCTCCTCCCGGCTTGGTGCATCTTGCAGCGTGGGAGAACCGCTTTCCGCATATCTGCGGCGGGCCAGGGCCAACGCCAGGGCGGTGGCAGCCACCGAGACCACAATGCCGGTCAGTACCATGGCCTGTGGCACCGGATCAGGCCTGCCGCTGCGCTGGGCCAACCCCACCAGCACCAGAAAGATACCACTGCCCATCAGGTTGAAGGCCAGGATTCGCCGCAGCAGGTGTTCCAAAAGCAGAATCCCCCCCAGCCCCAGCACCAGCAGAAGGCACCCTACCCCGGCAAACAGCAGACCGCTGCTCATGACGATCCTCCTGGATCAGGCCGCTGGTCAGACACTGGTGCCCGCAACAAATAGAACCCCGCCAGGTTGACGGCCAGCGAGATTGTCAGACCACTCTCAATCAGCAGGATCAGCAGACCGGCCTGTCCGGGTGGATAGCGCAACAGGCCGCCATTCACCAACAGCACCGCAGCAACACCGACAAACAGCAGCAGACCGGCACCAATCACCACCCGTATCCAATGCTGCGTCGGCAACCAGCGGGACTGCACCTGGGACAGATTCAGCAGCACCGCTGCCGCTGCCAGCACTGCCGCTGCCTGGAAGGCGCCGCCCGGCCGATGGGCGCCGGCCCAGAGCAGATAGACCGCTGCCAGCACCATCAGCGGCACAGCAGAGCGGGCCAGGGTCGGCACCAGCTGATTGCGCGAGAGCAGCGGGCGTTCGGCAGGCAGGCCCACTGCCAGTATGCCCAGCAGGGCCAGCAGCAGCACCGCAACCTCCAGCAGGGTATCGTAACCCCTGAAGTTGAGCAGCACCGCCGTAACCGGGTGACTGACGCCACTGCTGCCCAATTGAGCAGCCACGGCAGCAGGCAGATCCACCGCCGGCATTGGCAGCCGGGTCAGGGCTGCCAGCAGCACAGCAGCCAGTACCAGCAATCCCAATAACGCCGGAAACCGCTTGAAGGCTGCCATACCCCTGCCCTGCCTTGCTGCCCGGTCAGGCCGACGGAAGGCAGCCAGGGCATCCAGCAGCAAGGTGCCGGTCAATCCGGCCCCTAGTGCCGCTTCGGCCAGGGCGATGTCCGGCGCCTGCAGCCGGGCCCAGACCAGGGTCAGCAGCAGCCCGAACACAATAAACATGATTACGGCCCGATCCAGATGCGGGGTGGCAAGAGTCTGCCAGGCGCTCCAGAGCAGCAGCAGGGCCAGCAATCCATCAAAGGCCAGGGCGACCGTCATGGACGTTCTCGCTGCCAGGGGATGATACCCAGCCGGTCGGCACGGTGGGCTATGGCGTAGCCGACCACGGCACTGGCAATCAGGGCCAGGGGCCAGATAGCCAGCAGCTTCAATGCCAGCACGAGGCTGTCAGCCTTCAGGGCCAGGCCTGCCAGCAGGCAGCCCAGCCCCAGATTGTCGGCCTTGGCCAGGGCATGCAAACGGGTGTAGACATCAGGGAAACGCAGCAGCCCCAGCGTACCGGCCAGGTAGAAAAACCCGCCCGTCAGCAGCAGCAGACTGCTCAGCAGCTCAATCAGCAGCATGATCGTCCCTCGCTTCCGCAACGCTCTTTTTCCTGCTGCGACCGGTCGGTCCCCAGGCTCGCTGGGCAAAGGCGATGCCGGAGATGGCCGCCAGAAGCGCCAGGGTCAGGGCCACATCAATCAGGGCCGTTGAGCGCTGGACAAAGGCCAGCAGCACCAATATGCCAACACCGGTGCTGCCGAACAACAGTGCTGCCTGCATCCGGTCGGCAGCCGTGGGGCCACGGGCTGCACGCACCAGGGCCGCAGCCAGATTGATCAACAGAAACAGGGCCAGGGGCAGTTCAAGACTGTTCATACGGCACTCCTAACAACCGGGCGATATGGGCAGCCAGCTGCTCTGTCTCTTCTGCAATCGGCATACGACGGTCAAGGACATGAAGGTACAGGAAGGTATCTTCAAGCCGGACACCCAGGGTACCGGGCATCAGCCCCAGGGTACCGGTGAGCAGCATGCGAGGCAATCCCGGCGGCAGGGTCAGCGACACAGCCAGAACAGCCGGATGGAGTTGCGGTCGGCGTTGCAGCGCCAGCCAGCTCACCTGCAGGCCTCCCCGAAATGACTGTCTGATAAAGAAAAAACCAAAACCCGCCAGGGCAGAGACCGGCGGAACGGAAAACTTGCCGGGTGGCAGCAGGCGCAGACTGACCACCACTGCTGCGGCAACCCCAACCAGTGCCAGTGGCCAGGTTGCCAGGTTTCCCTCTGCAGCACCCCACCAGACCAGGCTGAAACCGATTGTTCTCCGCACCAGACAGCCGGTCACAATGTTGACCCAGCCACTGCGGCTGGCAAACGCCGCCCGTGCATCATACCCCGCGCCGCAGCGCCTCTATCCGCTCTTCAAGGGGCGGATGGGTCATGAACAGCTTTTTCAGGCCACTGCCCACGGTTCCGGAGATGCCGAAGGCAGCCATCTGATCCGGCAGGTGGGGCTGACCGGCGGTCATGCGCAGCCGCTGCAGGGCAGACACCATCTTTTCCTTGCCGGAAATGGCGGCGGCACCGGCATCGGCCCGGAATTCACGCTGACGGCTGAACCAGCAGACCACGATGCTGGCCAGCACACCAAAGACCAGCTGGGCGATCATAGAGGTGATGAAGAAGCCGGGACCATGCCCCCGCTCGGTCTTGAAGATCACCCGGTCCACCAGGTAGCCCACCACCCGCGAGGCCACAATCACAAAGGTGTTCACCACCCCCTGGATCAGGGCCAGGGTGATCATGTCGCCGTTGGCAACGTGGCTGACCTCATGGGCCAGCACCCCTTCCACCTCGTTGCGGTCCATGACCCGCAACAGGCCGGTGCTGACCGCCACCAGGGCGTTGTTGCGGTTCATACCGGTGGCAAAGGCGTTGGGGTCCGGGGCATCGTAGATCGCCACCTCCGGCATGCCGATATTTGACTTGAGGGCCTGCCGCCGCACCGTCTCAACCAGCCAGCGTTCCAACTCATTGGCTGGGTCCGTGATCACCCGGGCGCCGGTCATCCGCTTGGCGGTCCACTTGGAGATGGCCAGCGAGATCAGTGAGCCGCCAAAGCCGAAGACCGAGGCAAAGACGATCAGGCTGCCCATGTTGAGCCCCTGCTGGTCGAGCATCGGACCGACCCCCAGCAGGTTGAGCACGATACTCAAGACAAAGACAATGGCCAGGTTGGTGATCATGAACAGGGCGATTCGTTTAAACATGGTGTACCTCCGTAGATCAGGGTCCTGACAGATGCAGGAACCTCATGTGTGCGGGTAAGATTACCCGATAAACCCCGCTTTGGCAATTCAGACCGGACGAATCGTTACAGGCATCCCCCGATAGTCAGTACAAAATGATGCGTATACAGCTTGACATTTTCAACCGTTTTTCCGTTTAATGATGAACCCGTGGCTGACATTTCTTTACGTCTCGTGTCTTAAAGGGCCTCATGTTCATGCGACAACGCCGTTCGCTGCTTACCTGCGCCACCGTCTTCATGCTGGCCATCCTGCTGCATCTGAGCCTGCTTTCCGGTTTTACGGGAGCCGGTGCAGAGACGACTGCAGGCGTGGTTGAGATCTCCCAGGCCCAGGGGAACGGTTCAGGACAGACGACCACCTCTGGCGACCGTGAAAACTTCAAACCGCCCAAGCAGTCCTTTGTCGATTACAGCGACTTTCTGCTTACCGGCAGCATCCTGCCTCCTGTTACGCGATCAGAAATCGGCTGGAGCGCCGACAACAGGTCGGGGTTCCCTCCTGAAATCTATCTGGATATCTTCATACCTCCTGATCAACTCGCCTGAACAGTCATGCGAACCATTAAAACTGCAGTGTCAGGGTACCGGCACTGCAGATCCGTAAACCACAGCAATCGGCCTTGTGGCGACGTCCGTAACGGCGTACGCTTCACATTGGCCCTATCCCACACCTGACAAACAAGGAGAAACGCACATGTCAACAACCGCTCCGGCAATGATTGCCGCAACCCCGCTGGTAGGTATTCTGACCGGTAGTCCCAACGACCTGCCCACCGTGGTCAAGATTCGTGAAACCCTGACCGAACTGGGGATTCCCAGCGAAATCATCGTGGCCTCAGCTCACCGTACGCCGGACAAGGTACTGGCCTACCTTGAGCGTGCCCACCGTGAAGGGGTGCAAGTACTGGTCGGCTGCGCCGGCGTGGCAGCCCACCTGGCCGGGGTGATTGCCGGTCACACCCTGTTGCCGGTCATCGGCGTACCGCTGGGCAACGGACCGCTCACCGGTCTGGACAGCCTGCTTTCCACCGTACAGATGCCACCGGGCGTACCGGTAGCCACCGTGGCCATTGATGGCAGCAAAAACGCCGCCATGCTGGCGGCCCGCATCCTGGCCCTCAAATACCCGGAGGTAAAGACAGCCCTTGAAGAGGCTGCCCGCAAGGAGCGGACCCGTTACGACCAGACTGCCGATGAGGCCCTGGCTGCCCTCTCACGCTAACCAGAACCGTTCTTCGGAGGTGGCTGTATGAAAGATATCCAGAGATTTATTGCAGGCTTTCGTACCTTTCAGGAAAACTACTTCGGTGCCGAGGCGACCTATTTCGAACCGCTTAAAGAGGGTCAGTCCCCCAAGACCATGATCATCGGCTGCTCCGATTCGCGGGTCGATCCGGCCATCCTGACCAACTGCGCGCCGGGCGACATCTTTATGGTGCGCAACGTGGCCAATCTGGTTCCCCCCTGCGAGCAGGACGGCGGACGGCACGGGGTCAGCGCCGCCCTGGAATTCGCGGTCTGCCACCTCGGTATCGAGCATATCATCGTGCTGGGGCATTCACGCTGCGGCGGTATCAAGGCCCTGATGGCCGGTACCTGCGGCTGCAAGGGGGGCGGTTTTATCACCAACTGGATGGAGATTGCCGTTCCGGCACGGGAACGGGTTCTGACCGAGTTGGCCGATAAGTCCCCGGAACTGCAGCAGCGAGCTGCTGAACAGGCCGGTATCCTGCTGTCGCTTGAAAACCTGCAGAGTTTCCCGTTTATCAGCGAACGGGTTACTGCCGGGAGTCTGTCACTGCACGGCTGGTACTTTGACCTTGGCGCCGGGGAACTGCTGGAATATCACCCGGAAAACTGCGCCTTCATCTCTGTTTCCCCATAAAACCAGAACCAGGTACGAGGTATGACCATGCAAACGCAGCCCACTGAAACCAGAATTGCTTTTCAGGAATCAGGCAAGATCAGGCATGATCTGGATCTCCTGATCGAGTGCCTGGCCGAAGTCCTGACCGGATTGGGAGAGGCAACCCTTGCTGCATCGCTTCCGTTCCGGCATGACGACCGGATAGCGGACAACGACTGCATGGTGCGTGCCTGGTCTATTGCCTTTCAATTATTGAATATGGTTGAAGAAAATACTGCCGTACAGGCCCGGCGCGCCGTGGAGTCAAGCGCCGGGCTTGCGGCGGAACCGGGGTTGTGGGGGGACATTTTCCAACAATGTGCTGTACAGGGGGTGAGCGGTCGGACCGTACTCCGCGATCTGGAGCAGATCACGGTGGATGTGGTGCTGACCGCCCACCCGACCGAGGCCAGACGGACCTCGGTCCTGCGTCGCCTGCGGGAGCTGTACCTGCTGATCGTCACGCTTGAGAATCCGATCCGTACCCCGCTTGAGCGCACAGAGACGCTGGAGGAGATCAAGACGGTCCTGGAACTGCTCTGGCAGACCGACGAGATCTACCTTGAAAAACCCCACGTACTGACTGAACTTGCCGGCATCATCTATTATCTGCGCACCATCTTCCCGCAGGTGCTGCCCATCCTTGAAAAACGACTGCACCATGCCTGGCAGGAGTCTGATCTCTGCCGCGATACGCCGGAACAGACCCCCGCTTTTCCCAACCTCAGGTTCAGTACCTGGGTAGGCGGCGACCGGGACGGTCACCCCCTGGTAACTGCGGCAATTACGCAAACAGCGCTGGCAGAGTTGCGCGCCCAGGCGCGGGCCCTGATCCATGAGCAGCTGGTAGCGCTGGCACATCATCTCAGCCTTTCGCACCGTTCGGTACCGGTTCCGGCACCCCTTGCGGAGCTGATCCAGGCCACCACTGCGCTGCTGGCCGAGCGGGGTGCGGCAGTACAGCGGCACTACCCCCAGGAACCCTGGCGTCAGGCAGTGTATCTTATGATCGCCCGCCTGCCCGAGGTGTCCACCAACAGGGAACAGTCCCCTGAACATTATCGCCTGGCTGACGAACTCCGCCATGATCTCCAGCTGCTTGCGCAGAGCCTGGAAACAGCCGGTGCGTCACGGATCGCACGGAATGTCGTTGCTCCGGTGCTGCAATCGCTCAACGTATTCGGCTTCCACCTGGCAGCCCTTGACATCCGCCAGAACAGCTCCTTTCACGACCTGGCCGTGGAACAGCTACTGCAGGCGGCCGGCTTTGCCGATACCGATTTTTCCCACTGGAGCGAGGAAAAGCGCCTTGCCTTTCTGAATAGCGAACTGGCCTCGTTACGCCCCTTTGTGCGTCAGGATGCCCGCCCCGGCAACGAAGCCGAGCGTGTCCTTGATTGTTACCGGGTACTGGCCGACCATATCAATGACTGGGGCAGCGACGGCATCGGCTCACTGATCGTCAGCATGACCCGCAGCCTTTCCGACCTGCTGACAATCTATCTGCTGGCCCGGGAAGCGGGCCTGACCCGTCACACCCCCGCCGGCCAGGTCTGTCTGCTGCCGGTGGTACCTCTCTTTGAAACCATCGGAGACCTGCAGCAGAGCCATCTGATCCTGCAACAGTTCCTCCACCACCCCATGACCCGCCGCACCCTTGCGCACCTCTGCACCGATGAGCCGACCCAGCAGGTCATGATCGGGTACAGCGACAGCAACAAGGACGGCGGTATCCTGGCCAGCCTCTGGAATCTGTACCGTGCGCAGGAAGCCATGGAAGAGGTCGGTCGGCAGTGCGGCGTACGGATCTGTTTCTTCCATGGTCGCGGGGGGACGATCAGTCGTGGCGCCGGCCCCACCAGCCGTTTTCTGCGCGGCCTGCCGCACGGTTCGGTAGCCGGCAATCTGCGCCTGACCGAACAGGGAGAGGTTATTGCCCAGAAATTTGCCAACCCGATGAATGCCGCCTACAACCTGGAGCTGTTACTGGCAGGAACATCAGGAGTGACCATCAGGCAGCAGCACACACCCCGGCAGCCCTGCCCGCTGGGGCCGGTCATCGACCGTCTGGCTGAGACGAGCCGTTGCGCCTACGAAGGTCTGGTCACCCGCGAGGGATTCATACCGTTCTTTCGTCAGGCCACCCCCATTGACGTTATTGAGGCCAGCAGCATCGGTTCCCGTCCTTCCCGCCGTACCGGAGGAGCAACCATAGCCGATCTGCGGGCCATTCCCTGGGTATTCAGCTGGAGCCAGGCCCGCTATTATCTTTCCGGCTGGTTTGGTGTCGGCACCGCCCTGGAACAGCTGCAGCAGGAGGATGAAGCCGCATTTCAGGCCGTGGTTGCCCAGTCAAAAACAACGACCTCACTGCATTATATCGTCAGCAACGCAGCCACCAGCATTGCCACGGCAAATCCTGCGGTGATGCAGGAGTATGCGCTGCTTGTACAGGACTCCACGGTACGCGAGACTCTTTTTGTAGCCATCCATGATGAATACCTGCGCACCATCCGGATGCTGGAGCTGCTCTACGGCGGTCCGCTCTCCGAACAGCGCCCGAAAGTTCATGCGGCGCTGGCCCGCAGGGAAGCCCCCCTGCTGCAGCTCCACCGCCGCCAGATCGAGCTATTGCGACGCTGGCGCAGTCATCAGGAAGAGCAGCACAGCCGTCAGACAGAGGGGCTGTTGATACAGCTGCTTGAGACCGTCAATGCCATTGCCGCAGGGCTACGCACAACCGGATAACCAATGGAAAACGAGCCGATACATACCACCACCCCGCACGCAATAACACCGGACGATCTTGCAGCGGCTGCAGCACTGCTGCAGGCAGGCAAGATTGTCGCCTTTCCGACGGAAACCGTCTATGGCCTGGGAGCCGATGCCTTCAATCCGGTGGCGGTGCGCCGTATCTTTGACCTCAAGGGGCGTCCGGCCGACCACCCCCTGATACTCCACCTGGCCGATGTAGCGCAGCTTGAGCGTGTTGCCCGGCAGATACCGGAGGCGGCATACCTGCTGGCAGAGCAGTGCTGGCCAGGCCCCCTGACCCTGATCCTGCACCGCCGCCCTGATGTACCGGTTCTGGTGACCGGCGGGCAGGATACGGTCGGCGTCAGGATACCGGCCCATCCGGTGGCCCTGTCGCTCCTCTCCGCCTTTGGCGGTCCCGTGGCAGCGCCGTCGGCCAACCGTTTCGG
>CAZYMK010000012.1:0-24930 GCA_964648885.1 uncultured Geobacter sp.
CAATATACTGAAAATGCAACATATTTATAGTATTTACATGGCTACAAATTTCACAGCCTCAATAAAGTCAACTAACTGATATTATGAAGCTATTCAGCTTTTATGAGGGCAAAATCAAAAGAACTTCAGTTTAGAAAACGCCGCGTACACCTTCTGTCTCACCAGCTGAAACGGGCTGCCTGGTTATTCCAGGCAGCCCGTTTTTTGTGCTCTGCTGCACGCGGTTACTTACTTGAGGCAGCCACCGTCGAACCGACCGGCTCTACGGTAAACTCCTTGCCATCAGCCGGCGGATTGATGATCACAATGGCAAACGGTATGGCCTTGTTCGGCTGCACCTCCATGTTGGCCAGTGAGTCGCCAAACTGGTTATTCATGGCAGCCTCTATCTTGTCGGCCGGCATCTCCAGCAGCTGTTCCCTGGTCAGCATATTTCCGGCATAGACGGTTCTGGTGGCAACCGGCTGGTTTGCGGCCCCAAAGACCACGGCTTTAACTTGCAGGGCAGCGCGGGGCTTCTTGTACGTGTTCAGCGCGTCACCCGTAATTACCAGCAGTTCACCACTGGCTGATGCGGGAAGAAAATAGGCCTTGACGTTCTGCACCGTTATCTTGCCCTCATCTACCGGTGGTGCTGAAGCAGTACCCAGCAGCGAAAGCGTCTTGGGGCCATCACTGATAAAGGTGTAGGCCATAAAGCCAAGTACCGCCACCACCACCACGGCCACCACCGCAATCAGGATCGAAGCTGCAGAACTCTGACGCTTGCGCGAGCTGATAGTCAGCGGTGGAGCTTCTTCCCGGTCAACAGGCAGGTCAAAGGTGATAGCAGGAGCAGCAGCAACCTGACGGCCGACAACAGCCTCATCAACCGGCTCAAACAGGGTGCCGGAAGAAGCGGTTGCCGAGGTATCCACCGCAATCTGTGTCGCATCGGCGCTCAGATCAAGATCATCCAGACTAAAGGCCGCAACCGCAGGAGGTGCTGCCGATGCAGGCTGTTCAGAACGGGTAAAATCGACACCGGAAAGGTCGAAACTATCCGCAGAGGCTGCGGCAGGCTGCGGGACTGCATCGTCAAAACTGAACCCCTGGCTGTTGTCGCGTGTGGCCACAGCAGGTGCAGCATCGGTCAAAGAGCCAAGGTCACCGAGATCAAAGGCGGCAACCTGCGGTGCTGCCGCAGGTCCGGCAACATCACCAAAATCAAAACCGGTCAGCCCGGGATCGTCAGCCACTGCTGAACCCTTAGGCAGATCACCAAAATCAAACTCAGTTGCAGGTGCGGTAACCGAGCTACTGGATGCCAGTGCCTCACCAAAATCAAGGCCAAGATCAACCTCCGGCTCACGAGCTGCCTTGGGTGGCATAATCATGGTCTTATCGCTGAAGGTCGTATCATGCGCGGCTGCACTAACCGTTTCGGTGGTGAAAGAGACATCCCCGAAATCAAAGGCACTGTCAGGAGCTGCATCGGTCTGCCCCAGATCAAAAGATGCTGCCTCTGGTTCGGCAACAGCAACAGCTGAAGCAGCGGCAACAGCCGATTCAGCAGGAGTCACCGCCGGTTCCTGTTCTTTACGCACAGTAAATACATGGCGGCATTTGGCGCAACGGACCTTGACGCCCCGCTCTGAAACCTTTTCATCATCAAGCCTGAATTTGGTCCGGCACTGCTCACATTGAATAACCATCGCCAGCTCCCTGTCGGCAGGTGATATCGCTACTGCACTGAAACTCAGAAAAATCAGCGTATTGTGTAGCAGAACCATACTGCAGTGTCAATTTCTATCCGCCTGTCAATCACATCCCGCCCCGGCAAAACCGGTTCACCGGACAATTGCGGCAGCGCTGCCCCGGCTGCCCGGTGCAGCCTTCACTGATTCCCAGATGGCAGAGGCTGAAGTCATAACGCACCGGATCGTCCGGAGCCAGACCACGCAGGGCTGCGGTTATTTCCAGGGCCATCCGCCAGTCCGGCGTGCGTCGGGTGGTCAGCCCCAACAAGCGGCTGATCCGCTCAATATGGCGATCCACCGGTATGATCAGCTGCGAGGGGCGCACGGTCTGCCACAACCCCAGATCAACACCGTCAGCCGGTCGGACAACCCAACGCAGAAACATACAAAGACGTTTACAGGCACTGCCTCCCTGCGGTGAGGGGAACAGAAAACGGAATGAACCGTCAGGCAGAAGGCTACCACGCCCGAAAATCGGACGGTAATCCAGCGCCAGCACCGCTGTGCTGAAACCGTGTAAGCCCCGCTCCACGGTCTCAGCCTGCGGGTCATGAAAACGACTGAAAAACGCCTCGATACTACCCTGCTGCTCACGCATCTGCCGTATGGCCCAGAACAGGGCTGCCAGATCACCGGCATCATTGAAACGATGCTTGAAGCCGTCACAGAGCAGTCGCTGTTTTTTGGGGGTAAAACGGTCAACAAAACGGGCTGGTGCATCGTCCATGATGCTAAATACTCGCGAGAGACTACCTTTGATGACCTTGACCGATCCATAGGCGAACACGGCCGCAAGCAGGGCCGCCACCTCCTGATCAGCCGGATTGTGGTAGCGGTGGCAGAAAGAGAGCGGGTCGTTGGCCAGATGGGACGGTGAACGCTGCTGGTACAGCTGCTCCAGGGTCTCACCGAGGCGGTTGTCCTGCTTCACGAAACCTCTGCCTCACGCAGAAACAGGGCCGCATCTTCCGGCGAGGTTGGGTTGATAAAGAAACCGGTGCCCCATTCAAACCCGGCTATGGAGGTAAGCCGGGGCACCAGCTCGATATGCCAGTGATAATCATACTCAAGCGAGGTCCACATGGCCGGTTTGCCGGGCCGTTTATGCATCGGCGGGCAAGTATGCAGGATAAAGTTGTAAGGGGCGTCCTTGAGTACCTGCTTCACCCGCAGCAGCATATCCTTTAAGGCAACGGCCAGTTCTGCCAGGTGGGCATCATGCATCAGGGCGAAGTCGTGGCTGTGCCGCTTGGGATACAAGCGCAGCTCAAAGGGGAAGCTGGCCGCATAGGGTGCCAGGATGACAAAATTGGAAAACTCGCGCACCACCCTGGTCCCTTCCTGCAGCTCAAAGGCGATCAGATCGCAGAACAGGCAGCGTTCCTTGCGCTCATAATAGGTCCGGCAGACCTTCAGTTCAGTGGTTGCCACCGGCGGCAGCAGCGGTACGGCAATCAGCTGGCTGTGGGAATGGGCCAGGGACGCCCCGGCCCGTGCACCATGGTTTTTGAACAGAATCATATAGCGGAAGCGGAAATCCCGACGCAGGTCCAGCAGCCGGGTGCGCCAGGCCGTCAGGACAGTGGTCAGCTCGTTGGTGGTCAAGTCTGCCATTGACTTTTCATGGTCCGGCGTCTCAATGATCACCTCATGGGCGCCGATGCCGTTCATCAGGTCATAGGGGCCGTGGGCACGGTTATTCAACTCCCCCTCAATCCGCAGGGCCGGGTATTTATTGGGGATCACCCTGACTTTCCAGGTAGGGGTATTGGGCATGCCATGATCCCGGATTGCAAAGATCTCCGGCGGTGTTTTATCTTCATTACCGTAGCAGAAAGGGCAGGCCGTACTTGGCAGCGGCTGCGACTCAACCTGAAAGTCCCGGGGACGACGCCCCCGTTCAGTGGCAATAATCACCCAGTGGAGCTTTAACGGATCCCAACGCAGTTCAGACATACAGCCCCCAAGGAGCAAAGGGCAAGGGCGAAGGGCAAGAAAACTGCTTCTTTGACCCTTGCCCCTGACCCTTGCCCCTGTCTTTAAATTAGCCAATCATTCGCTTCCAGGTCCGGCCCATCATAACTTAACATCAGCGGCGCATCGGACGGCCAGCGTCCGATCTCCTCACGATCCCGTGTCAGGGTGACGCTGGCAAACAGTTTGGAGCGGGGCTGCAGCCCCCCCAGACAGTCCAGCGGCACCGCCACCTCGCAGGTCCGGTCAACAGCCCAGCTACAGCAGCAGCTGGTGGGCGTCCAGGCCCCCAGCTCCCGTACCAGCAGCAGACCCTCACGTGCAGACCGCTGCATCGGCAGCCGATATTCCCGATCGGCAATCAGGTGCAGTGCCAGGATATCATTTTCCTTCAGCAGCCTGCTGAGTTCCTGGATACCGTCAATTCTGAAAAAGAGCGCGTCACGATTGTAGCCCCAGTAGAACCCTTGCAGCAGCCGATCCGACGAATGCATGGCAGAGCCCTGTCTGGTCAGGTCAAACAGACCGGCAGCCAGCCATTCAAAATAATCACTGACCTTGCCGTTAATCTCCGGGGTGATGAAACCGGCCGGTTCCCGCACCAGCCCGGCCGGGCTCTTCTTCTTGATCGGCTCCAGCAGCTCTCGCGGTATGCCCAACCCCAGCAAGGTGTAGATATTGGCCAGATGCTGGCGGAACAGCCGATCAAAACGGTCGCTGTGGGGCGAAAAATGATCGTCACCAAACCACCAGAACCAGTCGCTCCCCTCAGCTGCATACAACGAGGTACACAGCATGCGGGCCACCTGATCTCCGTCCATACCGGCAGCAGCAAGCTGAGCAGCTGCAGCCGGGTGGTGTTCCAAGATGGCCCGTCGTGCAGCAGCCACCAGATCCCAGGCCTGGTTTTCTTCAGGGTGACCGATCCAGATACCGTAGTTGGCGTTGATCCACGATCCAGGGTGAATATGGTGCAGCCGCCCCTCAAAACGGGACCGTTCCAGCACCTCGCTGCAAGTGGCTGGCTGCAGATCAGGCGCCTCGGCCACAGCAGCATACATGCCGGACAGGAATTCGTAGGCATTATCCGGATAAAATTCCCAGGCGTTTTCACCATCAAGAATCACCGGTATGACCCGCCCTTCAGAACCCACCCGCTGACTGATCTGCCGCAGACGACCGGTAAAATCAGCCACGGCCCGGCGGGCATCCCACTGGCTGTAGGTAAATCCGATCAGGTCCGAGAGGTGATGATCCCTGAAAAAGATATTCAGGTCGCCATGACCGGTTGCATAGCGCCAGGGCCAGTAGAGCCGCTCGTTTCCGGCACCCAGCCCACCATCCAGCGAGCGGGACAGCACCTCTTCATCAGTGGCAACCCAACGGAGCCCGCACTCGGCTATCAGCCGCAGCGCGTCATCACTGACCGAACCTTCTGATGGCCACATACCCGCTGGTGTGGTGCCGAAGATCTCCTCAAAATACTGCAGACCGTGACGGATATGGGCCCGGGCATCTTCGGGATGACGGAACCGCTCCAGCGGCAGCGTCACCCGCGGCATTGCCTCGCGGGCGATCTGGGTGTCGCACAACAGTGGCAGGATCGGATGAAAATAAGGGGTGACTGACAACTCAACCTGCCCGGATGCCTGCAGCTTTTTGTACAGCGGCACAATCGCGTTCAGCAGTACGCGGTGGGCAGCAAACAGCCGCTTGCGGTCCTCGGCAGTAAAGCCCTGACCCTTGGCCAGCAGCTCACGGAAGATCGGATACCGCCGCCGGGCCGCTTCGCCGGTCCAGGAAAGAAAGAACCAGACCTGCAGATCCAGCAGATCCTGGTTGCTGAAATGACGCACCCGTTCCCGCACCGCGCCCGGCTTGCCCTCGCCGGCCATATACAGCAGCTCCAGGTAACGGCGGTACGGTTCAATCATCCGCTGGCGGTTGGCAGAGAAAAAATTCTCCAACAAAAAGACCTTGTCTTCCTCGCTCATGTCTGCAGGGTTCATCTGCCCTTTGATCAGAAACGGATCAACTGCCGTGCCTGCGGCATAATCCAGCAGTTGCTCAATCAGCGATGGCACCAGATTAAAGACCGCCTTTGCCCCCGGCGTATCCTCCACAATGGCCGGCATGTCAAAGTAATCCTTGATGGCATGCAGGTAGGTCCAGGGCAGGGCATACTCCCCCTTGACCGGGTCCTTGTAATAGGGCTGGTGCATGTGCCAGAGAAATATGACGTTGATCGGTGCGGTCATGGTCACCTACTCCAGCTCCTTTTTCCAGCTCTCTACCTTTTTCTGATACTCATGCAGCAGCTTGCCAGCGGTCTTTTCATCTTTGGCTTCTGCAAAAATATGCACAAAGGAGCTGTACTGATCCGGCAGCACCAGGGCCCAGTCATTGCCGAACTGCACCTTGATACCGTCGATGAAGGAGGCCTCCTTGTCAAGGGAGTCTTCACTCATCTTACGCATGATACCTCCCTTCATCTCAAAGGGGCAGGGGGTGACGGACTGCATGAATACCCGTTCAGGTGCATCGGCCAGCACCTTGGAAAACGGCAGGCTGAGCGCTGCTGAGAGTTCAATCAGCCTGGCAATGGCAAACATGCCGTCAAAGGCTGCCTGGAAACGAGAGAAGGCAAAACGGCCATCAATGGTGCCGGCCAGGATCACTTCGGATGTGCTGGCTGCCTCCAGCATGGCCCGGTCGCTACTCTTGGTGCGGATGACCGCGCTCTTCTTTTTAAGTGCCATCTGTTCGATGGTGGAGGGGGCCTGCACCGGCACGGCCAGTGACCCGCGCTGGTCAGATTTGAGCGTCAACGCCGTTACCAGGGCCAGCAGCTGGGCCCCTTCATGCCGCTGACCGGTCTCATCCACCAGGGTAATCGATTCTGCGGTCGGATCCAGCCAGAACCCGGCCTGGGCCTTAAGCGACCCGACAATAGTGGCCAGCTGCTCCAGCGATCCCTCTTTCGGCTTGGCAGTTACACCGCCTTTACCTTCATCCACGTAAGCGTTCAGGGCCACCACATTACAGCCCAGCTCATTCAGCAATCGCGGCAAAATCTGGCAGGCCGGAGAGAAATTGAAATCAATCACCACGGTCCAGCCTGCCTTGCGGATGGTATCGGTGTTCAGCGCCCGCAGAAACCCTTCCCGGTAGAACTCCACCACCTGGGGGATATCATTCAGGGCGCCAGGTTCGGTATGGTGGGCCCGACGGAAGTTCTCCTTAAAGAAGATCCGTTCCGCGTTTTTGGCCATGTTGCTGGAAAAATCCAGACCATCGCCATCCAGAAAAACGATCTCCATGGTGGCCGGATCGTCAACGGCCTGGCGGAAGTGGAAGCCACCCACCTCACCAAAGGTTTTGAGTTTGTAGCGGATCACCGGCAGGCAGGTCATGGTCATATCGCGCACATTGACCCCGGCTGAGAGCAGTCCGCCCACAAAGCAGCGCTTCAGCATGCGGGACGAACGGTTGGCATCCCTTCCACCCAGCACAAAGCTTCCCTTGGGCAGCATGGTACCGTAAGCACACCCCAACTTAGCCACAAACTCCGGGGTCAGTTCCACATTGGAAAGTCCCCTGATAATCGCCCCTTCAAAAAGTGATTTCTTCCATTTTTCACCCCAGATCAGGTTGGCAGTAACGATCGAGCCGGATTCGATCACCTTGCGAGGCCAGATCTTGACATCGGCCTTGATATGGACCTCATCACCGATGGAGGTGTCATCGGCCACGATCACCGCCTCTTCCAGGATTGCGGCCTGCCCGACCCGGACATTGGCACAGAGCACGCTGTCCGTGATTTTTGCCCCTTTTTTGACGTAGGTGTTGTCCCACAGCACGCAGCGATTCAGTTTGACCCCGGCCTCAATGGTGCAGTTGCGCCCGATCACCGAATCCTTGATCTGCACCTCACCCCGAATCTGGGAGTTGTCACCGATCACCACGGTGCCGGACAGTCCGCTGGGCTCCTCAAGGGTCACATCAGTACCGATCCGCAGATCCTTGCCCACAAAATCCTGCTTTTCCTCATCAATCTTCAGATTCACCTTGCCCTTAAAGATGTCATGGTGAGCCTCGCGGTAGGAATCGGTATTGCCAATATCCCGCCAGTAGCCTTTAGAGGCGTAGCCAAAGAGCGGATCCTTGTTCTGCAGCATCAGCGGGAACAGGTCCTGGGAAAAGTCAAAGTTCTCGCCGCCCGGGATGTAGTTGAAGATCTCCGGCTCAAGCACATAGATGCCAGTATTGATGGTATCGGAGATCACCTCGCCCCAGCCCGGTTTTTCCAGAAACTGGGTAATCCGCTTCTCTTTATCCGTGATCACCACCCCGAACTGCAGCGGGTCCTTGACCGAGGTAAGGGTAATGGTGGCCATAGCCTTGTTGTCGGCATGAAAATCAAGCACCTTCTTAAGGTTGAAGTCGGTCAGCAGATCACCTGAGATCACCAGAAACCGCTCATCAAGGTACTTTTCAGCCGCCTTGACCGCACCGGCAGTGCCCATATCCCCCAGGGGGGTCACATAGGTGATCTTGACCCCGAAGTCGGAACCGTCACGGAAAAACTTCTTGATTATCTCAGGCTGGTGGTAAAGCAGCATCACCAGGTCGGTAATATCGTGCTTCTTCAGCAACTCGACAATATGCAGCATGATCGGCCGGTTGAAGAGCGGGATCATCGGCTTGGGAACACTGCTGGTAAGCGGCTGGATACGGGTGCCGAAACCACCGGCCATGATAACTGCTTTCATCTGCAAACCCTCCTTGATGTTCCGGAAGCATACACTACCGAGAGCGATACGGCTGTTACAGCATCATAGAAATGAAGGGAGACAAACATTAATCCTCATTGGAAACACCCCATTTGTCCACGAAGTGACAGTGGTGCAATTTGTTTTGCACATTGACCGCCCCCAGAATTTCGTCTGTCTCTTCCTGGGTAAAGCCTACTTTGGGCCTGACTCCCATCCATGACTTGAGTCCTGATGTAGAGGGAGGGTCAAATTCGCGGGGAATTGGCGGTCCTGGCTTGAAGTTGCCGCTGATAAAAAGAGCCGCCTCGTACTGGCGCGGCCGCTTGACCAGAAACACCTCAATCAGCATACCGTTTGACAGCGTTTTCTCCACGAGAGTGCTAATTACCTCCATATCACTTGGCACACCTTCCAATTCCATTGTATCCTCCTTGTCAAAATTGCCATTGATGATCGATTCAATGGCTTGTCGTCTCCACTCACTTACATCCCCGCTGCGCGGCGCTGGGCCTTCTTGGTCAATACCCGCTTGATCTCTTCTTTCAGTTCGGTCAGGTCCCCGGATTTAACCACATAGCTGTCGGCCAGCCAGGCCGAAAAATCATCCTTGTAGCAGGAGAAGGCGGAACAGAGGATCACCGGCATGTCGTGGCGTTCCTTGACGATCTTCTGCAGCAGTTCAATGCCGCTCTCATTCTTGAGCTTGATATCCAGTACGGCCAGGTCAAAGCTCTGCTGTTCCAGCTTTTCAACCGCCTCGGCAATGGTGGCGGCCGTCTCCACCGCATACCCCTCATCGTGCAGTTCTTCACTGTACAGGAGCCTGATATTGGCTTCATCATCAACGACCAGCAGTCTGCTCATGGCATCTCCTCCTTACGGGTTGGCAGGGTAATGGTAAAGGTAACCCCTCCTTCAGGCGGCGCAACCACCAGCAGGGGGATATTCTGTTTTTCCAGCATGCTGCGGGAAAGGGCCATGTTCAGGCCGGACCCCATCTCGCGGGTTTCGGTAAAGGGGGTTAAGAGCGCCTCCAGCTCTTCCTCGCTCAACCTGCGGTTGTGATCCACAATCCGCACCTGAACCTGGTCACCGGATCGCACGGTGGAGATGTCGATCACACCGTTCTGCAGTCCGTCTATGGTGCTGAGCAGGATGTTACGGATGCAGTAGCTGGTCTGCTTGAAGTCTATGTAAACCGATGGCAACGGTTCTCCGGCATGGAAGTGACAGCTGTAGTCCTGGGCTACCACCCGTTCCTGAATGTCGCGCAACGAGGTCTCCACCAACTGGTTCGGATCCCAGAAATCGCAGGTGGGAAAGAGGGCATCGGAATAGGTCAGGATCTCGCCCAGCACTTGCTCCAGCTGCTGCGCCTCCGTCACAATCGACTCAATAAAGCCCCGCTTGGGATCGTTGCCCGGCGTACTTTTCAGGATGCTGCGGGCAAAGCCGCCTATCACCATCAGGGGGTTGCGGATGGAGTGGGCAATGCTGGAGGTGATTCGTCCCACCAGCGCCATCTTTTCCATCCTGACCAGCTGTTCCTGCTGATCCTGCAGACGCAGATTGGCCTGTTTCAGCTTTTCCACCTCTTCCTGCACCCGCTCATACAGCGAGGCCCGCTCTATGGCAAAGGCCACCGGAAAGGTAAAGGTCTCAATGGAATGCATGTCCTGCTCGGTAATGGCACGGTGGGTAATGAAGTTGTCGGCAATGATGACGCCGACGCGGCGATGGCGTGATACCAGCGGCAGCACCAGAAAGGTGTCCACCCCCAAAAGCCGCGCAAACTCGATATCCAGGTCTGTGCGATGAAAGGCATCGGTTACCAGCAGCGGCTGCCGCTCTTCAAGGGCGCGTACAATCAGGTGCTGTTCATCGTTCAGCGGCACCACCAGGCGATCAAGGATATCGTGAAACTTGTCCCGCTCGCTGGAAAGCTTGGTGGCGCGGAAGTTATGGGCAAGCCCCTGCAGATCCAGATCCCCCGATTCCACCTCCTGCCAGGTACGGCCTGCCTCCTCGGCAGTGCGGGGACCGATGGCCAGATGCCCTTTCAGGACATGCCGGTCTTTGTCTGCCAGCAACAGAAAGGCCCGGTTCATGCCAAATCCTTTACCGGCAGTGATGGCGGTTAAGGCAACTGACAGCACCTCATCAAGGTCAACAGAACTCTGCAGCACCGAACCCAGCTCATGCATAAAGCGCATCTCAAGGGATTTGGTATCCAGAAAGCCTGCCAGAGCCTGTATCTGACCCTTTTGACGACGATAGTCGTTATGGAGTACGGAAAACACGGTGGACAGCGGATGGCCGCTTTCGCGGAAACGGGCCAGGTCGTGCTTGAAGTTCTCGCAATCAACACACTTCTCAAGCACCCGGCGACTGCGGGAGGTCAGGAGGTCTTCATCTCCGGGGTTGATGTTGGGGCACTCGCCCATGACAATCCGGTCACGATCCCAACAACACTCCCATTCTGATTTGGCATGTATCTCCATATCGGCAGGCTCCGTAAGTAAACATACTCTGCGAACGACAAGGGTCAAGGGGCAGGGGGCAAGGGGCAAGAATTATTTTTCTCCAGCCTCTGCTGCTCGCTTGTGTTGACCTCGCTGTTATTTTACTTTCCAGGTGGTACCTTGCGGAGTGTCCACCAGTTGGATGTTGTTGGCCAGCAGATAATCCCGAATCTCGTCACTGCGGGCAAAGTTTTTTGCCTTGCGGGCCTCTGCCCGCTCGACAATCAGCGTCTGAATCTCCTGTTCTGTGACCGTAAGCAGACTGCTTTTTTCTGCCTCACGCTCTGCCAGCCAGTCAGCAGCCCTGGTCTGGAACAGCCCCAGCACATCGCCGATCCGGTCAACTGAACAGCGTAGCTGCTCCAAGGCAGGACGCGATCCTGCATCCCGCCCACCTCCTTCAGCCAGAAAGCGGTTCAGGGTGCGCACCGTATCAAACAGCATTCCCAATGCCTGGGCCGTGTTGAAATCATCGTCCATGGCCTCCCTGAAGCGGGGCTCCAGACCGGCGGCCTTTTCAGCCAGTTCTGCTGCCGAAGGTACCGTCAGCGACTCACCAACGGGCTCTGCCAGAGCGGCATCCAGGGCGGCCAGTGCCTCGTAGATCCGGGTCAGTCCGGACTGGGCCTCACGCAGGTTCTGATCGGAATAATCAAGGGGCGAGCGGTAGTGGGCTTGCAGGATAAAGAACCGCAGCACCTCGGGATGGAACAGCTTCAACACCTCTCGAATCGTGAAGAAGTTGCCCAGGGACTTGCTCATCTTCTCACTGTTGATGTTCACAAAGCCGTTGTGCAGCCAGTATTTCACAAACCCGCAGCCGTTGGCGCACTCTGACTGGGCAATCTCGTTCTCATGGTGGGGAAAGACCAGATCCTTGCCGCCGCCGTGGATATCAAAGGAGGGGCCCAGAAAACGCATGCTCATGGCAGAACACTCAATATGCCAGCCTGGTCGCCCCTTGCCCCAGGGAGACTCCCACCACGGCTCACCCGGTTTGGAGCCTTTCCAGAGGGCAAAATCCATCGGATTACGTTTGCGCTCATCCACCTCAACCCGCGCACCGGCCTGCATATCCTCCAGGTTACGCTTGGAAAGCTTCAGATACTCGTTAAAGGTGTCTACGGCAAAATAGACATCGCCTTCTGCAGCATAGGCATGGCCGTTCTCGATCAAGCGCTGGATAATGGCGATGATATCGTCGATATGTTCCGTTGCCTTGGGTTCAAGGGTAGGACGCAGCATACCCAGCCGGTCCATATCCTCATCAAAGGTGGCAATATAGCGGTCGGCAATGGTGCGGTAGTCGGTCCCTTCCTGGTTGGCCCGGTTGATGATCTTGTCGTCGATGTCGGTATAGTTACGGACATAGGTAACCTTGTACCCGGCAAACTGCAGGTAGCGGTAGATCATGTCAAACACGATACCGGCCCGGGCATGGCCGATATGGCAGAGGTCATAGACCGTGACACCGCAGACATACATCCCCACCTTGCCGGGCACACGGGGAACGAACAGCTCTTTTTCACCAGAGAGGGTATTGTAGAGACGCAGGGACATACAAACTCCAGGGGCAAGGGTCAAGGGGCAGAGGGCAAGGATTCCAAACATCTCCCTTGACCTCTGACCCTTGACCCTGATTTTTTCGTCACTTTGTCATGATTTGACGGTGAAGGCAAGAGCCGGAGCGCTTGCAGGTGACCAGCCTGAGTGTTACAGTGGTGAACAGGAGGCAGTAATGGAAAAGCTGCAGTTTGAAGAACAGCTACGCCTGCTTGATCGGGGCGCCCCTGGAGAAATTCTTGCCAAGCTGCTCTCCATCTCGGAGACCAAAGGCTCCAGCCTGCAGTTCTTCAACTATTACAAAGAGGTACCGATTGCCGCTGCGGTTGAGGTGCTCTACCTGTTCGGCGACAGCCTGGTCTGTCGCTCCAATCAGACCCAGAGTAACGCCATCAGAGGCTGCCGCTACACCGTTATCCGTTCTCCGCAACTGCCCCATGACGTATATGCCAAGGCTGAGTACTGTGTTGAGAGCAACGAGATCACTCTTTCGGAGTTTACCTTTGCTGAGGTATTGCCTGACCGGCGCAATGCCCTGCGGGTCAAGATCGGCGGGCTGTTTCAGATCACGGTTGAGGCCGGACCAAACTCCTTTACTGCCAAGCTGAAGGATCTTTCACTGGGGGGCTGCGCCCTGGAGGTGCCGGACAAGGAGCTGCTGGGCAGCTACTCCTATTTCTACCTCTCCTTTAGCTTTCAACTCAGCAACCGCAGTGAGCCCCAAAAACTGCGGCAGATGGCCCGACTGCTGCGCTTTGAGAGCGAAGCAAACCCTTGCCGCTGTATCATGCTGTTTGAACATGACCTGCGTAGTGAAGACCTGATCGGCCGCTACATTGCCCAACGTCAGGTTGAAATCCTGCGTGAGCTGAAGGATTAAGCGGCAACACACTCCCTGGCCCGTTCCAAGCGGGCAACCGTCTCAGCTACTCCTAACGCCATAACGATCTCGCCGATTCCCGGTGCCTGAGTGCTGCCGGACAATGCAATCCGTACCGGCTGACCCACCTGGGGCATCTTCCAACCACCTTCTGTGCAGATCTCCTTGAACAGACCGTCGAACTCGGCAGCATTGGCGGCTGCTGACGCTGACAGCCCGGCTACCACTGCCGTGAAGACTGCTGCCAGATGGGGCTTGTCAAATTTGGACAAAGCCGCCTCGTCATAGGCTTGGGGGGCCTGGTAGTAGAACAGGGCCCGCTCGGCCATCTCCTCCAGGGTCTGGGCCCGCTCCTGCAGGGTACTGATAACGCCGCTCAGGGCTGGGACGCTGGTATCAGTCACCCCACGGGAGGCCAGATGAGGTTTGAGCAGCTCTGCCAACCGGGCCGGGTCGCCGGTTTTAAGGTAATGGGCATTCAGCCAGTTCAGCTTGTCCGGATTAAAAACCGAGGGAGCTCGACCGACATGGTTGATGTCAAACTTTTCCACCATCTCCTGACGGGAGAAGATCTCGTCGTCGCCGTGGCTCCAGCCCAGTCGCACCAGATAGTTATTCAGCGCCTCCGGCAGGTAGCCCATTTCGCGATAGGCGATCACGCTGGTGGCGCCGTGTCGTTTGGAGAGCCGGGCCTTGTCGCTGCCCAGGATCATCGGCACATGGGCAAACAGCGGCACGGGATAGCCCAACGCCTCATACAACTGGATCTGGCGGGGGGTGTTGTTGACATGGTCATCACCACGGATCACATGGGAGATCCGCATCAGGGCGTCATCGATCACCACACAGAAGTTGTAGGTGGGGGTGCCATCGGTGCGGCTGATGATCAGATCATCCAGTTCGGCGTTGGGGAAGGCGATCCGTCCCTTGATCAGGTCGGAGAACTCGGTTTCACCCTCTTCCGGCGCCCTGAAGCGGATAACGTGAGGTTGGTCCAGCGGCTGATCCTGGCGGTTGCGGCAGATGCCGTCGTACTTGGGTTTGCGCCCCTCGGCCATGGCTGCCTCGCGCTTGGCCTCCAGCTCCTCCTGGCTGCACCAGCAACGGTAGGCCTTGCCCACGTCCAGCAGCTTCTGCACATGCTGTTTGTAGAGCGGGAAGTTATCGGTCTGGTAAAACGGCCCTTCGTCCCAATCCAGCCCCAGCCACTCCATCCCCTGCAGAATGGCATCCACCGATTCCTGGGTGGAACGCTCGGTATCGGTGTCCTCGATCCGCAGGATAAAGGTACCGCCGAAATGGCGGGCATACAGCCAGTTGAACAGGGCGGTGCGGGCGCCCCCCACATGCAGGTAGCCGGTGGGGGAGGGGGCAAAACGGACGCGCAGGTCAGACATGGTGGTTACTCCTTGTAGCGGGCGCCTTGACGGCTGCCCCGGCGTTTCAGTTCGTTGATCACAGCATACCACAGCTGGTTGTTCTTCAAACCCCATTGCGGAGCCACCCGGATTTCTAGGGGCGATGAGCCGTACAGACGCTGGATGCTGATCCGGGGAGCCAGTCGCTCCAGAAAATCGGCGGCAGTCGCAACATACTGCTCAAGCGTGAGCGGGGTGAACTCGCCGCGACGGTACATGGCAGCCAGCTCGGTCCCCTCAACGGCGTGCAACTGATGGAGCTTGACCGAGGTGATGCCTGTCAGGCCATTCAAAAGATCAGCGCTGGCAATAAACTCATCAGGCTGCTCACCGCAAAAACCATAGATCAAGTGGGCACAGATGTCCAGCCCACGGCCACTGGCCCGCTCTACGGCACGAGTAAAATCCTCCAGCGAATGACCCCGGTTGATCCGTTCCAGTATGGCGTCGTCGGCCGACTGCAGTCCCAGCTCGAGGCAGACGTAGTGATCCCGGGCGATACGGGTCAACAGCTCCAACGCCTCATCGGTCAGGCAGTCGGGCCGGGTACCGACCGAGATGCCCAGTACGTCAGGCAGTGCCAGGGCCCGCTGGTACAGATCGGCCAGGTGTTCCACCGAGGCGTAGGTGTTGGTGTACTTCTGGAAATAGACGATGAACTTTTGCGATCCGAGCCTTTGGCGGTGATAGTCCATACCGGCTGCCACCTGCTCTTCCAGCGGAATCTCAGCCAGGGTATCACGGGGGGAAAAAGAGACGTTGTTGCAGTAGATGCAGCCGCCGGTCCCCTTGCTGCCGTCACGGTTGGGGCAGGTAAAGCCGGCGTCCACATTGACCTTGCTGACTCGGCAACCGAAGCGATTACGCAGGTAGTGGCCGTAGGAGTTGATCCTCAGGTCGGGATGGATATGTTGGGATGAGAGCGACGACATTGAAGACCTTTTGGTTATTGCAGACCCCTTCGGAAGGACTCGGCAGCGGCGGCCGGATCCGGAGCAGCCAGTATATCGGAAATCAGGGCCACCCGGTAGCAGCCGGCTGCAGTCACCTGGCCCAGGTTGGCCTGCTTGACCCCGCCCAGGGCGAAGACCGGGCCAGCCAGCTGCTCACAGGCCTGGGCCAGCTTCGAAAGCCCTTGCGGTTCACCGTATTCTGCCTTGGAAGGCGTATAAAAAACCGGACTAAAGGTGACAAAATCGGCACCCTTGGCCAGGGCTGCTGCCGCCTCACCCACGCTATGGCTGGAGTAGCCGATGATCAGGTCCGGCGCAATGCGGCGAGCGGCCGTGACTGGCAGAGAGGCGATCCCCAGCTGAACGCCATCGGCCTCCACTGCCAGGGCCAGGTCGATCCGCTCGTTGATCAACAAACGTGCATCATAACGGGCGGTCAGGGCCCGCAGGTCCCAGGCCAGTTCATACAACTCGGCCGTGGGTAGATCTTTTTCCCGCAGCTGCACCGCCCTGACACCGCCTGAGAGTGCCGCTTCAACCACTTCCAAAAGCGGTCGCCCTCCGGTCTGGTGGCGATCGGTGATCAGGTAGAGTGAAAAATCGATCACGACCCAATCAGGTCAGTCAGCGGGCTGGACGCTGTTGCATACAGCTTCTTGGGAATCCGCCCGGCCTCGTAGGCTAAACGGCCGGCCTCAACCCCCAGCTTCATGGCCCGGGCCATGGCAACCGGATCCTTGGCACCGGCAATGGCGGTGTTCATCAGGATGCCATCGCAGCCCAGCTCCATGGCCAGGGCAGCGTCGGAAGCGGTGCCAACCCCTGCATCCACGATCACCGGCACGCTGACCGCCTCCATGATGATCTTGAGGTTGTAGGGGTTGCGGATACCGAGACCACTGCCGATCGGTGCGGCCAACGGCATCACGGCGGCACAGCCCAGCTGCTCCAGCTTTTTGCAGAGGATCACGTCGTCGCTGCAGTAGGGCAGCACGGTGAACCCTTCTGCCACCAGCACCTTGGCTGCCTTGAGCAACTCTTCATTGTCCGGGAACAGGGTCTTTTCATCCCCCAGCACCTCCAGCTTGACCATGTCGGACAGGCCGGCCTCACGTGCCAGACGGCAGGTGCGGATGGCATCCTCAGCGGTAAAACAGGCCGCTGTGTTGGGCAGCAAGGTATACTTCTTGGGGTCGATAAAATCCAGCATGCAGCCTTTGCCCATCTCGGCCAGATTGACTCGGCGCACCGCCACGGTGATGATCTCGGCCCCCGATGCCTCCAGGGCTGCCACCATCTGTTCGTTACTGGCATATTTGCCGGTACCCACCATCAGCCGCGAATTGAACTCCCTGCCTGCGATTGTCAGTTTTCCCTGTGCCATACTACTATCCTCCTCCCACAAAGTGTACGATCTCAATTCTGTCACCGTCCTGCAATGTCCGCTCTGCGTACGTTGCCTTGGGCACAATCTCCAGGTTCACCTCCACCGCCACCCGGGTGGCGCTGATCTGCAGACCCTCCAACAGCTGCCTGACCGTGCTGTTGTCCGGCAGCTCGTGTACCTCACCATTGACTGTCAGCTGCATTGCTACACCTCCTGAAAAACAAAATCGCCACCTCCTGTCGATGCAGGGGGCGGCGATTTTAATTCTTCTTAAAATCAGCCGCTTCCCTACGCCGGCATTACCCGGATCAGGTTCCAAGGGTCACGGCCATGCAGGCCGCTCTCAGTCGAAACTCCCCTAGCGGTACTTCGGTATCGGTGGTGTGCTGCTTAAGAAACGGCTCTAAACCTAGTAGATAATCACGCATGTGTCAACGGATTATCGTGTAAGAACAGGTGCAGTTTCTTCAGAATGTGGTATGGTGTTTTGCATTCCCTGGTGTACAGCGTAAGGAGGCATGCGGTGTCAGACAAACGACTCATACACAGGAGACGCAAGCGGGTTGCTCTCAGTTTTGGCACAGATGGATCCTTGATTCGCAAGGCATTTACGGAGGACATCTCCCCCACCGGCATGTTCATAAAAACAGCCAATGTCTGCAGCCCCAACACCGTTGTAACAGTCGAACTGCTGCTGGATCAGCAGCCGATCTGCTTTGATGCCAGGGTCATGTGGGCCCGCCGAGTGCCCCAAAACCTGTTTCATCTGGCAAAAAAGGGAGGCATGGGAGTACGGATCATCCGTTTTCATAACGGACGTGATCGCTACGAGGAGCTGTGTACCCAGATGTCCCTTGCCCAGGATGTGCAATCGTAAGGAGCAGAAACCCATGTGCAGAAAGATCTTTATCGGTGCAACCGGTCAGCATTGCGGCAAGACCACCATCTCACTCTCGCTGATGTCGCTGGCCAGACGCAAGTATAACCGGGTCGGCTTTATGAAGCCGATCGGTCCCAAGTGTATTGAATACCGCGGCCTGACCATGGACAAGGATGCGGCTATGTTCGCCAGCGTCTTCGGCATGCAGCAGTACGCCTCCCTGATGTCTCCTCTGACACTGACCCCCGGCTTTACCCGCCGTTTTCTTGATGGTGAGCTGGATACCGCAACCCCGGCCAAAGCGATTTTAAGCGCCTGTAAGGAGATGGAAAAGCACCATGACTTTCTGATTATCGAAGGGGCCGGTCATGGCGGCGTCGGTTCGGTGGTGGGGATGAATAACGCTCAGGTGGCTGCCATGCTGGAGGCCCCGGTACTGATGGTGACCGGCGGCGGTATCGGCAATGTGATAGATGCGGTGGAACTGAATCTGGCCCTGTATGAACGGGAGCGCTCATCAGTACGGATCATCATGCCCAACAAACTCTTGCCAGAAAAACGCGAGTACTCTATGGCATACCTGACGCGCGCCTTTCAGCGCGACGGCCTGCTGGTAACCGGCGCCTTTGATTATTCCCGCACCCTGGCTGACCCGACCCTGCAGCATGTGGCTGATCTTCTTAAACTTCCGCTGCACGGCGACCCGGCCGACCGCAGCAGGATCTGCCATACAATCCAGCTGGGTGCCGCCTCATCGCAGAAGGTCATTGACAGCCTTGAGGATTCGACGCTGCTGATTGTCACCAGCTCCCGTGACGAGCTGATTGTGACCGCTTCATCACTGCACCATATCCCTGAATTCAGGGCGCGGCTTGCCGGTCTGATCGTGGCCGGTCATGCCCCGATGTCAAATATAACCGAACGGATTCTGGTGGACAGCAACATCCCCTATATCAGAATCCAGGAAACCACTTCAGAAGTCTACTACCGGTTGCGTGAACATGTCTCTAAGATCGGGCCGGATGACATAGAAAAGATTGAACTAATTCACACAATTGCCGAAAAGTACCTTAATTTCGATGCTATAGATGCCGTGCTGGACTGATCGCGCACCCCGCAATCACCCAACCAACTGAAAATGCTTGACCTTCTTTCGTTGTTTGCTACTGTTACCAAAAAAATTGAGGCTTCCATGATCCTGGTCACCCGGCTTGACCGACAATCCATGCTCCTGAATCCTGATCATATCATCAGTATTGAAGAGACACCTGATACAGTTATTACCCTGTTCAACGGCAATCACGTTCTGGTGCGGGAACCTGCCCAGGTGCTGCTCAATCGCATCGTGGCCTTTAGATCCGGTATACTGCGTCGTTCCGCCCCGGTTCCTGGCGGTTGTTCCTATCTCAGACGCCGACGGAACCTTCAGTATCAGCAGGCAGTAAGCCCTTCCACTCCTCTCTCATTCTCACGCGGCCCAGCACAGCAGATGCCGCTACACCGTCAGGACATCTGATCTATGGATTTAGCAACCGTAATTGGTCTGGCACTCGGCTTTGGGGCCGTTTTCGGCGGTGCCGTACTGGAAGGGGTACACTTAAGTGCCCTGATGGCTCCTACAGCTGCCATGATTGTGCTTGGCGGCACCTTTGGCGCAGTGTTCATCTCCTTTCCGCTCAAGGCCTGTATCAAGGCGTTCAAGGATGTTAAAATCGCCTTCCTGCCGCCAAAGGTTGATCCGGGTGAGGTGGTCAAGGACATCATCGGCTATGCCACCAAGGCCCGCAGGAACGGTCTGATCTCCCTGGAGCAGGAGGCTCAGAACGCTAGCGACCCGTTCATCAAAAAAGGGATCTCGCTGGTGGTAGACGGTATTGATCCTCAAAAGCTGCGCGAGACCCTTGAGGCCGAGATCATGGCATTTGAGGATCATCAGAAACATTCGGTTGAATTCTACGAAGCTGCCGGCGGCTATGCCCCCACCATCGGTATTATCGGAGCTGTGTTGGGCCTGATTCACGTCATGGGTAACCTGTCCGACACCTCCAAGCTGGGCGCCGGTATTGCTACTGCCTTTGTTGCTACTATCTACGGCTTGATGACCGCTAACATCATCTGCCTGCCAATAGCCGCCAAGCTCAAGATTCGTATGAAGGAAGAGGTCTTGCGCCGGGTCATGATTGTAGAAGGACTGATTGCCATTCAAAATGGTGAGAATCCTCACTTTATCGAGCAAAAGCTGAAGGCCTTTGCCGGTGAAGATCACTAAGGGGTCTGCTGCGTGGCACTGAAAAAAGAGCCTGAAAAGCATGCCAACCACGAACGCTGGCTGGTCTCCTATGCTGACTTCATCACCTTGCTGTTTGCTGTGTTCGTGGTTTTGTATGCAATGGGTCAAACCGACAAGCAAAAGGTCGAGGAGGTGATGGCCTCGCTGCGCGATTCCTTCGGCTACTCCACCATGGCCGCTGCCGGTCAGAAAGGTGTCTTGCAATTTCAGGATATCAAGCCGATACCGGCCATAAAGCCGGAAATGGCGGTTATTCCGATGATCAACAAGATGCCGCCGGCCGGGCCACGGCAGGGGGGGATGGATAAAGGGCGCGGCAAGGGCAAGGCAGAAGAAAAGGAGTTCAAAGAGATTCAGTCCGCCATTGAGGCCTACCTGATCAAGCATGGCGCCCAGAACAAGGTCTCGATCGGCATCACCCGCCGCGGCCTGGTGGTCAGCCTGAAGGAAGCCGGTTTCTTTGATTCCGGCTCAGCGGTCATCAAGCGCAACGGTTACGAACTGCTGAACACGATCATAGAAGCCTTGACCCAATACTCCAACCCGTTGCGGGTTGAAGGTCATACTGATACTATGCCGATCAACACCCCGTTATTCCCTTCCAACTGGGAACTGTCCATGTCCCGTGCTGCCAATGTCCTCCGCTATATCCAGAATACCTATGACGTTGACCCCAAAAACCTCTCGGCAACCGGGTACGGTGAATACCGGCCCGCAGCCGAAAACAGCACCCCTGAAGGGCGCTCAAAGAATCGCCGGGTAGACTTGGTGCTGCTCTCCGGCGAATCTGAAACCGTCGAACCCTGACGCCGTTTCCACTAATCTGACCACCCCGAATTCCAAAATGACATTTACTGTCACGGCTGTGTGCTATGGTCCTCCCAACCAATCAGGAGGGACGACTATGGAACCGATGGTGTTGTTTGGCGGTGTGATACTGGTGGCAGGGGCGGTATGGACGGCAGCTGACCTGCTGGAAGACAGAGGCGGCCAGCTGTGGGCACAATGGCTTGTGCAGCGCTATTCAGGCTTCAAATCACGGGACATCAGCTCAAGAACCGCCTGTCGGGCAGGCTTGTCACCGTACAAAATATCATAAACCTTATGGGTGATCGGCATTTCTACGCCAAGACGACAGGCCAGGGCATGGACCGACTCGGCTGACTTGACCCCTTCAGCAACCATCCGCATCTCAGCCATGATTGCTGCCAGGGTCTGACCCTGACCCAGTTTAACACCAACGGTGCGGTTGCGGGACAGATCACCGGTGCAGGTCAGCACCAGATCTCCCATACCGGCCAATCCGGCAAAGGTGGCATCCTGGGCCCCCATGGCGCGACCCAGACGTCTGATCTCGGCCAGACCGCGAGTAATCAGCGCTGCGCGGGTGTTGTGACCAAAACCAAGCCCGTCGGCAATACCGGCAGCAATGGCGATAACATTCTTGACCGCTCCACCCAGCTCGACACCAATGGTATCCTCGCTGGTGTAGACCCTGAACTCAGGACTGCTGAAGGCAGTCTGCACCTGACAGGCTGCTGCCTGGCTGACAGAGCCGGCAACAATCAATGACGGCAACCCCAGTGCTACTTCTCGGGCAAAGGTGGGACCCGACAAGGCCACAAAACGCTGCAGAACTGCTTCCCCCAGCACCTGTCCGCAGATCTGCGACACCGTACAGAGCGTGCCCAGCTCGATCCCCTTTGAAGCACTGACCAGCGGGGCCTGCGACTGCAGGGCCGGAGCCAGCTGCTCAAGCACCGCTCGCGTTACCTGGGTCGGGGTCACCAGCACCATCAGATCCGCATCAGCTGCAGCCTCGGCAAGATCGCCGGTATACTGCAGGCCGGGGTGCAGTTGTATATCAGGCAAAAACAGGTGGTTAACCCCGGTGCTGCGCAAGCTGTCCACCAACTCCGACTCATACACCCACAACACGGTTGCATGCCCGTTGGCCGCTGCACGATGTGCCAGCGCCGTACCCCAACTGCCTGCTCCGATCACCCCGATTTTCATTCCCAGTCATCCTCGTCATCAAAGCTGCGTGTGGTGCGGGGGTCAACCCCTTCAGCCAGGGCCTGACGCGCCATCTCGATACTGTCAAAGGCAAGCCGCCTGACAAAGGGATGCAGATGCATACCCGGCAGCATCCCGGCCAGACTGAGGCCCAGGGCCAACACCCGCTGCACTGCCCGTTTCCGGCAACCGGTCTGCTGCATCGTGTCGGCGATCAGGAGCAGACGACGTAACAGGGCAGGTTTGTCAGGTTCCAGCAGTTCGGTGCAGAAACGCTCTAGCAGGCGCTGCTGCACCGTTTCCGGCGCTTCATGCAGCGGCTGCCCGCCCAGTTCTTCTCCCAGGTCATACACCACAGCATCGGTGTAGATCCAACTCTCAAAAAATGGTTCATCAAGCAACTCTTCACAGCCGGCAAGCAGTGAGGCGATCCGGTCCAGAATACCATCCAGCAGCGGTGCCGGAAATACGGGCAGATAGGCAGCCGGCCGCAGGTCATGCTCCCCGAACAGGTAACGGGAACCGTAAAAATCAGGCGGCAGATAGTAACCGCGCTCCAGACTCTGCTGCAAGGCATCCTTCAGCAGGTTCAGGGCATAGTGCAGTTCCACCGGAAACAGTCCCTCTTCTGCGTTCACCTCATCCAGGTACTCATCGTGATCGCCACGCTGTGCAAAACGGGCAGCCACGGCATGGCGTACACCATCCTGATCACCCACCTGCAGGATCAGGGCTGCCAGACAGTCGTTGTCCAGCTCCCACGAAAACCAGATGGTCCGAATACCGTAACAATCAAGCGGCCCGGTCTGGACCGTCAGAAACCGTGCCGGAGCAACCAGGGCACCCGGCAGCGGCTCCGGCTGCGAGATACCCAGGAAATTAAGTCGCCTAATGCTGCGCTGGATCTTGCCCTCCAGCCCTTCAACCGGCAGATGAGACAGCCCCTGCAGCACCGTCAGACTGCAGCCGTGACGCAGGGTACCCAATGCCTCTACGGCTGCCCCGGCCATTTCGCTGAACTCGTAACAGGTCAGCATACGCAGACAGGCTGCCGCTTCCGCCCCCTTATCCGCATAGCCGCCCAGACGGCGGATCAGTTGCAACCGCAACCCCTCGTCAGCATCCAGAAAACGATCCATCAGCCTGATCATCCCCCAGAACCCTTCCTGAAGACAGCGCTCCAGCAGACTGTTCAGGCTGGAACCGCTCAGGTCGTCCCGATTAAAGGGGGGGACCGAGACATCAACACCGTAATCCTGCAGGATGTTCAAAAGTGGCAAACGACCCTCTTCCGGCAGATCACGGCGCTGCATGGTCAGGGCCACCAACTGATCCAGCCAACCGGCAGCATCAAAGAAATCCAGCATACAGGTATAGCGGTACAGCCGTTCCTGATCCTGTTCCCTCCAGAGCCGCCTGACCAGAGGCGGCAGGGCGCGACGCCCTGATTTCTGCAGGCGCCTCCCGATCCGCTCAAGCTGGTCACGGGTCAACTGGTCCCTGGTCAGAAAATCAAGCAAACGCACAATCCGGCGCCGTTCGCGATAGCTGGTATCAACCTGCAACCTGTTTTCCATCGGTTTGACTACGCTTCCTCTTCGCCTTCCAGATCGATGCCGTCCTCCTCATCACGCTCGGCCAGCTTGGCCACCGCCACGATCTTCTCCTGTGCCTCGGTCACCATGACCCGCACACCGTGGGTATTGCGCCCAATCACCGAGAAACCACGGATCGGCACCCGCAGGATCTTGCCCTGGTCGGTAATGACCATCAGCTGATTTTCATCGTTCACCTGCATTACCCCGACCACCAGGCCGTTACGCGGGGTGGTCTTGATGGTAATCAAGCCTTTGCCGCCACGGGACTGACCACGATACTCATCCAGATCGGTCCGCTTGCCAAACCCGTTCTCGGTCAGGGTGAAGATGGTGGAGCCACTGGCAGTCGGGTCGATCACCTCCATGCTGATCACCTCATCAGCCGCATCCAGGTTCATACCCCGCACACCACGGGTTACCCGGCCCATGGGTCGGGCATCGGCCTCGGGGAAACGGATCGCCTTGCCGTGACGGGAGGCCAGGAAGACATCCTTCTGGCCATCGGTCAGGGCCACGGCAATCAGCTTGTCCCCCTCGTCCAGATTGACCGCATTGATGCCGGTGGCACGGATATTGATGTATTCAACCAGCGGAGTCTTCTTGACTACCCCCTGACGGGTGGCCATCAGCAGGAACAGGTCTTCACGATTCAGGTCCTTGACCGGCATAATCGCGGTGATCTTCTCCCCTTCCTGCACGCTGACCAGGTTTACCACCGCCTTGCCCTTGGTGGTGCGGCTCCCTTCCGGGATCTCATAGACCTTGATCCGGTAGACCCGGCCCATGTCAGAGAAGAACAGCAGATAGTCCTTGGTGGAGGCAATAAACAGCTGCTCCACAAAGTCTTCTTCGCGGGTCTTCATGCCGGTCTTGCCCTTGCCACCCCGACGCTGGGCCCGGTAGAGATCAACCGCACTGCGCTTGATATACCCGGT
>CAZYMK010000013.1:0-24886 GCA_964648885.1 uncultured Geobacter sp.
TTTTTCCCAAGGGGTATGGTGTTGCAGGAAATTTTCTGCAGGGTTTGAAGGGTGTGCCAAACAGTGTGCCACGACACACAAGTGAGACAGCATGTCACACTTGTGTGTCAGTCGGTTGGCAGGTTTTCCAGATGGCGGTAGATGGTACGACGGCTAATACCCAGCAGATGGGCAGCCTTGGATTTGTTTCCGCCGCTCTTGATCAGAGCTTCTGCAATCTGTGCGGTCAGTAATGAAGGTGGAGGTTCTACTGTTACAGCAGCCGGTTCAGGCGCAATCTGCCGAACCTGCGGGGTGGTAAGGTCAAGGGGGAGCAGGTCGGTATCGATCAGGCTGGTGCGCGCCAGCACGGCTGCATGCTCAAGCAGATGCTGCAGCTCTCTGACATTACCCGGCCAGCTATAGGACTGCAGCAGTGCCATGGCAGCATCACTGACACCGCTGATTGTCTTACGGAACAGCAGGGCATAGCGCTCCAGGAAGCTGTCAACCAGCAGCGGCAGATCTTCCATACGCTCACGTAGCGGCGGTACTGACAATTTGATGACATGTAACCGATAGTAGAGATCTTCCCTGAACTTGCCCTGCCTGACCAGCTCGGCCAGATCCTGATGTGTGGCTGCCAGCACACGAACATCAACCTTGATGGTGGTTGAGTCTCCCACCTGTTCAAACTCACGCTCCTGCAGGACGCGTAATAAGCGTATCTGCATGGCAGGCGAGATGTCACCGATCTCGTCCAGAAAGATCGTGCCACCGTCTGCTTTTTGAAAGCGACCCGCCTTGTTCGTTACAGCACCGGTAAAAGCACCTTTGACATGGCCGAACAGCTCACTTTCCAGGAGGCTGTCAGAAAGAGCAGAACAGTTGACCTTGACAAAGGCCTTGCCACGACGGCTGCCAAAGCTGTGCAGCGCTTCAGCCACAAGTTCCTTGCCGGTACCGCTTTCACCCTGGATCAGCACCGTGCTGGGCACATCAGCCAGGGCCTCAATCTTGCTGTAGAGCCGCTGCATCGGTAGGCTTGCGCCGATCATTCTGCCAAAGCCCTTGCGGGTATGCAGCCGCCCTTCAAGCTCATCAATGCGGGTTTCATCACGCAGCACCACCACAATACCGGTGCAGGTGTCGGTATGATCACGGATGGGAGAGGTGGTGATGGTAACTACCTGTTGCTGTTTCTGGGGTCTCTTGCAGCGGATCCGTTCACGTTTGCCCGGCAGACCGGTGGTCAGCGACTCCTCGATCAGCTGACGGCAGGCCCCATCACAGGACAGGTGTGCACAACCCCCAGGGTGAATTGTCTGCCGAGAAAGGCAGCCACAAATGAGGGCAGCGGCTTCGTTGGAATGCTGCAGCACCCCTGTTGCGTCAAGCATCAGAATGCCGTCTGACAGTGATCTGAAGATCGCTTCAAGATCTGCACGGTGACGGTCTGCCTCTTCAGCCAGTCGCTTGGCATTCAGGGCATTACGGGCCGCATTCAGCAGTTCATGGGGATGAATCGGCTTTGTCAGATAATTACAGGCCCCCAGGCGTACCGCCTCGGAAGCGGTTTCGATCTCCGGCCTGCCGGTGATCAGCACCACCTGCAATAGCGGGTTGCAGAGCCGCAGCAGCTTCAGCAGATCAACACCGGTACCGGTGCCAAGCTGGATGTCTACAATAGCGATATCGCAGGGATGATCATCCAGTATCTGCAAGGCAGAGGCCGTTGATGTGGCCTGCCGCACCAGGTAGCCGTCCTGTTCCAGCATCATGGAAAAGGTTGCCAGAACTGCCGGTTCGTCATCAACAATCAATACAGCCGGTTGGTTCACCGTAGATTCTCCTGTGCATCAAGTGCGCTGCGCACCGCTTTCAACAGTTTAACAATGGCATACGGCTTGTGCAGCAGTTGCTCAATCTGCTCCCGGCTCAGCTTGCCCTCGGCCACCTGGGGGGCGTAACCGGTGGTAAAGAGTACCGGTATGTCCGGTCTGATCTGCCTGATCTGCTGGTATGCCTCGGGCCCCCCCAGGTGGGGCATAACCAGATCAAAGAGCAGCAGCCTGATCTGATCAGCATGTTGCTTGAATAGCCTGACCGCATCCTCGCCGTCAACAGCGGTTATCACCTGGTAGCCGAATTCTGCCAGCACCTGGGAGATCATCTCGCGGATCCGTTCCGAATCTTCAGCCATCAGGATCGTCTCGGCCCCCCGTGGCAGGGGCTCATCAGCCACCAGAGTTTTTGCTGCAGGGGCCTTGTCCCGGGAACAGGGCAGGTAGATGGTCAGTTCGGTGCCCTGCCCCGGCGTACTGGCTATCTTGACGACCCCATCATGTCCCGTAACAATGCCATACACGATCGGCAGCCCCAGACCGGTCCCCTTGCCGATCTCTTTGGTGGTAAAAAACGGATCAAAGACTCTGGCCAGATCCTCAGCTTCAATCCCTTTACCGGTATCAGCAAACCGGATCACGGCATACTCGCCTGCATTGGCAAGACCAAGCAGGACAGCAGCATCCGGATCCAGCCGGACAAGCTCGCTGCTCAGGGCAATCCTGCCGCCGTCAGGCATGGCATCACGAGCATTGGCTGCCAGGTTCAGTAACACTTGGTCAAGCTGTTGCGGATCAGCGTACACCTTGATCGGTTCTTGACTAAAATGGATCTCCAGCACGATGTTTTCACTGATGATCCGTTCCAGAAATCCCTTTGTGTTGGCAAGGCAGTCATTCAGGTCAATCACCCGCCTGACGGTCGTCTGCTTCCGGCTGAACAGAAGCAGATCCCGGGTCAGATGGGTGGCCCGGTTGGCAGCCTCGGTAATCTGCTGGATCGGGCCACGCTGCGGGGCCTCAGGCGGCAAGCCCATCTGGCTGATATGGGCATAGCCGATGATGGCAGTCAAAATATTGTTGAAATCATGGGCGATACCGCCGGCCAGGGTGCCGATGGCCTCCATCCGCTGCGAGTGACGGAGTTGCTCTTCGATCTGTTGATGTGCCTGTTCAGCTTTTTTACGCTCTGAAATATCACGTAATACCACATGAATGCCGGTCTCACCCTTGCTGGGGAAAGGTGCAGCCGTCACCTCCACCTCAACCGGTGTGCCATCAAGACGCACGATGGTCTCTTCCAGAGCAGGCACGGGTGCCTGCTGCAGGAGCATGGTTGCGATCCTTGCACACACCGCCTCATGGCAGTTGGAATGAAACAACTCATAAGGGGTTTTGCCCAGCAGCTGTTCCTTGTCGGTTGCACCAAACAGCTGCAGACAGGCCTTGTTTAGCAGCACTACCCGGTTATTCTGGTTGATCATAACCGCAACCGGCGCATGTTCCAGCAAGGTTTTATAACGCGCCTCGCTCTCCAGCAGCTGGTCTTCCGCATGCTTGCGTTCCAGCTCTGCTGCGGCCCTGAGAGCCACCAGCTGCAGCATGGATTCTGCCGGACACTGGTCAGTCAGAGGCTGCCGCCCAATGGCAGCAATCAAGCCGATCGGTTGGCCGTCCGCACCCCAGAGCGTCACACCTACATAGCTTTCAGCCTGCAGTTCCTGCAACATCTGATCATTGGGGAACTGCTGACGTACCCCCTGCTCAAAGCGGCAGATGGTCTTGCCGACAACCTCGCCACACGGTGTATCAAGAAGCATGTAACGGACGTTATCTTCAAAGACACCGTTATGATAGACCGCCACGGTCTGAGCCTCCAGACTGTCAGCTTCCAGCCGGTCAATACAGACGTAGTCCATGCCAAGGGTCTCGGCAAGATACCGTGCCAGCAGCTGAAAGAAATCGGCAGCGTGACGGGAATCACCGGATCGCATCAAAAACGTAAGGGTTTCTTCCACCAGTTTGCGTTCGGTGATGTCATGAATAATTGAAAACAGCAACTGCCTGCCGCTACTGAAGATCGGGCTGCTGAATACCTCTACATCTCTGATGGAGCCGTTAGCCAGGCGATGCTTGAAATGAAAGTGGTGCAGATTGTTCTGCTGCGCCAGCCGCATGCTCTCTGCAATCTGTTCAGATGAAAGGGTATTGATGTCGCTGATTCTCATGGCTTGCAGCTGTTCCCGTGTCCAGCCGTAGAAGGCTGTGGCAGCGTGGTTAGCATCCACAATGGTTTGTGTGACCGGATCAATGATCAGCATGACAGAAAGGCTGTTTTCGAAAATACTGCGGTGGCGTTCCTCGCTCTCGCGCAGGGCTGTCTCAAAACGTCTCCGCTCGGTGATGTCAAGAAAGGTGACCACAGCACCAACCACCTTCCCGTTTTGTATGATCGGGTATGACCAGTATTCAACCGGAAAACAGCTGCCGTCAGACCTCCAGTACAGTTCACTGTCACAGTGAGTCTTTTCACCCAGCGTGCACGCCTGTAAAATCCGGCATTCTTCAGCAGGAAAAGGAGTTCCGTCGGCTTTGGTATGATGAATCAACGCATGTATGTTTTTGCCCAGCAACTGCTCCGGCTGGTCGTAGCCCAGCATCTGCAGGCAGGCAGCGTTGCTCAGGGTGCAGCTGCCGTTACGGTCGAGCCTGTAGATAGCCTCGGCTGTTGAGTCAAGCAACAGTCTGATCGTTTCGCTTTGTTCCCGCAGGCCTGCTTCCCGTTGCTGAATCTGATCGGTTTTCCTGCTGACCTGCCGGCGCAGCAAAACAATAAACACTGTTGCGGCAACAAAGAGCAGTATCAGTGCAGTTGCACTATGTTTCAGCCACCCTGGAATCTCATTGATGCTGTCATTACTGCCATGGGCCCATGCACGGCGCGCCTGGGCATAAACCGAATCCTTATGGTGAAGCCAGTCGTGCAGGTACCTGTCCACCAGAGCCAGCAGCTCCTGATTCTTTCCCTTGGCAACGGTCAGGTAAATATCAAAGGGATTGAACACCACGCCGGTAGACCGCAGGCCATACTGCCGCTGCTTTGGCACCCCAAAGGTGCTGTTGACAATACCGCCGTCCACTTTTTTTGCTGCAACAGCCTGAAACACTTCCTCAAACCCTGGAAGCTCCACAAAGTGACAACTGATGTCAAACTTCCTGGACAGGTCGATAAAATTCTGGCCGTTATAATCTCCCTTCATAACGGCAATCTTTTTACCTTCAACCTCGCGTATGCCGTCGATATGAGATTCAGGACGTACGTACAACTCTCCCCATACCGTGATCAGCCGGTTTTTGGTATAGTCCATGTAGCTTGCCCGTTCAGGGGTGTAAGCAACACTGGTCAACAGATCAACCTCGCCGGTCCTGATCCGCTCCAGCCCTTCACTCCACGATCCGTAGACATACTCAATCCGCAGGTTTTCGCGTCGAGCCAGATCTGCCAGGGCATCAACGTAAAAGCCTTTGATCTGACCGTCTCTATCCTGAAAGATCGCGGGGTAATAGTTGAAGGCACCGACCTTGACCAGGCGTGGCTCTGCAGCAAAGGCAGACAGGGCAACAGACAGCAGCAAGACGATGCTGCAACACCAGAGAGTACGTTTCATGAGCCTCTTCCATTCATGGGGGACACTAGCTACATAAGCACATGCGTTAACAAGCAGAAACCATACCAGATACACCGATGGCCTGGTCATCAAAGAAAACCGCTCGATGGTCAGGCGCCCTAAAGAAAGCGGCATGTAATTTGCTTTTGGTACTGACAAGTAGAGCGGACGTTCATGGAGGAAATCATGGATACATTGGAGCAGAACAAGGTGCGGCTACTGGTTGTTGATGATGACGCCATGGTGCTTGAATCCATCAGCACTATCTTTGAATTTCATGGCTTTGAAGTCTGGAGCTGCCGTAACAGCAGCTCTGCCTTGGCTTTGCTGGAGCAAGACCAGCCTGATGTGCTGCTGACCGACATCAGAATGCCGGGCATGAGCGGTACTGACTTGCTGCTGCATCTGAAGCAATCCGGGTATACCTTCCCGGTGCTGGTCATGACCGGATATGCAGATCTGGATGCCGCAGTGAATGCTGTTAAAGGTGGCGCCTTTGACTTTATAAAAAAACCGCATGACCCAGAGTATCTGGTACAGGCAGTCAGCAGGGCCGTCAAGCATCAACGTCTGCTGCTACTGGAACAGGAGTATCTGAAGCAGCTTGAACAGGAGGTGCAGCTGAAGACAGCCGAGATCGAGCGGTCATCACGGCTGAAGTCAGAATTTCTGAACAACATCTCCCATGAAATTCGTACCCCGGCCAACGGCATCGTCGGGATGCTGACACTGGCCGGGATGACTGACAACCGGGACGAACGGCAGGAATACCTTCGTTATGCAGAACAGTCAGCACTACAACTGGTTAGAATTGTAAACGACCTGGTAACGCTCTCTAGTATCATGACTGGAACCAGCCAGCCCGCTTTTCAAGTCGGCAACATTCGTGCTATCGCTGCCTCTGCACTGGAACGCGTTAAGAGCATACACCCGAAAGCCGAGCTGTTTGCGATCTCCATAGACCCTGCTGTGCCGGATCAGCTGTTACTGGAGCCGACATTGGTTGAGATGGCACTGTTTCAGCTTTTTGAAAATGAGGTTAAATTTGCGCTTCCCGGCACTGTTCAGGTGACTCTGCAGTACCGGCAGTCAACAGGCATGCTGGAAATGGTGATTGGTGATACCGGCCCCGGCATGCCTCCTGAAAAGCTTGAGCAGGTAACTGAACTGTTTGTGCAGGGCGACGGCTCCAATACCCGCACCCAGGGCGGTCTGGGCATCGGTCTGAGCATTGTCGCCAAAATAGCAGCCTGTTTACAGGGGCATTTTTCGCTGACCAGCAGCCAGGGTTGTGGCAGTGAGGCACGGCTGGTTATTCCTGCTTCACAGCCGAACGCTGTTCCGCCATTGTGACGTGATCGACGCTACTGAAATATGCTTTACTCAGACAAGGGGGCGTACTTCAGTAACCTTAAACCAGGCTGCATGGGTAACGACCGCATCCGTGCCGGGACCAACCATGGCATCGGCGTTCTCTCGGATGCTATCCAACACTGGCCCGGACTCTTCGGTCTTCATCAGCTCCAGTGCCAGACGGACACCACTGACCGAAGCATGACCACCACTGGTGGTGGTCCGTTAATCTTTTAAACATACCGTCTTTGAGCGGTCCACGATTTTCAAAAAGCCCCCACCTTTGGTGGGGGATACTTACTTAAGACCTGTATTCAACCTAATTTACAAATTATTGCTCAATCATAGTTACAAAGCTTCGGGAATTTAAGAGAGACGGGGCATGGCAGACCAATACCACTCCGGCTCTTCGGTTTCATTTACTGAAAAGTCGATGGTAATTCCGCCACAGCATTCGACTGCGCTGGAAAAGTATGTATTAAACCTAAAAACGGCAGTTCATTAACACAGGGTCACAGAGAACACAAAGAAATCAAAAGCTTAAAAGTAAAACAATGCGTACCTTGCGGGTGAATCAAAAAAACGGTTTCAAGCTTTCAACTCATCGATTTTACTCTGTGACCTCTGTGCCTCTGTGTTTAAAATGCTTTTTGTAGGTTAAATGCTTTTGCCGGGAGAAATTTGAGGTCAAAACATGCTGTTTTCGAGCACCAATACATCGCCTGGAAGGGCTGCAAACCTCGACGGCTGCACCGATACCCAGGCAGCGCCCGACGAGCTCATCCGGGTGATGGACCGGGCTCATGGACTGGACATCTCCGGCTTTGATCCGTCTTTCCTGGTCAGGAGCCTTGAAAGACGGCTGCAGACTATCGGCTGTGTTTCTGCCGAGAACTACCTGGCAGAGCGCCTGGCCAAGGATCCTCTGGAGGCGGAGGCCTTTCACCGCTCGCTGCGGGTGGGCTACAGCGCGTTTTTTCGCAACCCCTTGACCTTTGCCCTGCTTGAAACCCAGGCGCTGCCGGACCTTGCCGAAAATGCCAGAAAAACCGGCCGCAGCGGTCTGCGGGTCTGGTCTGCCGGCTGCGCCGCCGGGCAGGAGGCCTGGTCAGTGGCCATGCTGCTGGACGAGCTGGCGGTATCGCCGGACCGGCATACGCCCTGGCGCGTCTTTGGCACCGATCTTTGCGAGCCGGACCTGGCCCTGGCCCGAGCCGGGGTCTATGCCGCCGCCGAGCTCGGCAACGTTTGCCTGCGCCACCTTGACACCTGTTTTACCCGGCAGGGCGATGGCTTTGCCGTGACGGAGCGCCTGCGCGAACGCGTCGAATTTACCGTGTATGACCTGCTGGATACGGGCAATTCATGTCCACCCGCAAGCATTTTCGGGGATTTCGATCTGGTCTTGTGCTGCAATGTCCTGTTCTACTACCGCCCCGCGCAGCAGTGCCGGATCCTCGAAAAACTCCTGGGCTGCCTGACACCGGGAGGGTATCTGGTGACCGGCGAGACGGAGCGGCGGATTGCAAAAAGCGTTGCGAACCTGCGCGAGGTAACGTCGCCCGCGCCGGTTTTTCAAAAAAGAAGAGGTAACCCATGAAGATTGAGAACATGAAGATCAGCAGCCGATTGTATCTGGCTCTGGGCGTTATTCTGGCGCTGCTGGCAATCCTTGCCTGGGAGGCCGTGACCCAGACCGATACGTTGTGGCTGCAGACCAAAAAGATGTATGACCACCCCCTGCAGGTCAGAAGGGCGGTGGGCGCTTTCAAGAACGATGTCACGGCCATCCATCGGGACATGCGGGGGTTGATACTGGCGGCGGGCAACGACCAGGAGATAGCGGCTCTGCTCGGGCAGATCGAGACCGACAAGACCGACGCCTTCCGGCAGCTCGATATTCTGGAGGCGCGCTACCGCGGGCCGGCCGCAGACATCACAAAACTGCGTGCGGAATTTGTTAAATGGAACGTCATCCGCGAAGAAACCATCCGGCTGTTGCGCCAGGGCAAGCTGCAGGAAGCCGCCGACCGCACCTTGCCGGACAGGATCGGTGGTGGACAGGCGCAATATTTGTCTGAGCAAATGGTCAAGGTGGACGAATTCGCCAGTAATAAGGCTGACTCGCTTTTCCGGGAAGCCACTTCGCTGAATGACCGCCTGAATCAACGGCTCTATTTTTACGCAGGCGCCATCCTGTTCCTTGTGCTGCTCGTTGCCCATCTTCTGGTCCGCTGGATCAGAGAGCCGCTCCAGCAGCTCACCGCAGCCGCCGACCGCTTCCGGCAGGGGGACCTGACCGCCCGCAGCGACTATGCTTGTACCAACGAGTTCGGGATGGTGTCCAGCGTCTTCAACACCATGGCCGATGCCGTCGCAGCGGATATTCATCTCAGGGACAAGGTGGGGAAGCTGACCGCCACCGCGTTCAACGAAACCGAGGCCAGGGCCTTCTGCCGGGGGCTGCTTGCGGCCATGGTGGCTGAGACCGGTTCCCAGATCGGGGCGGTGTATCTCCTGAATTCGCAGCAGACCGCGTTCGAGCATTTTGAGTCTATCGGTCTTGGCTCCGGTGCGCGGGCCACCTTCTCCGCCGAGGGATGCGAAGGCGAGTTTGGCGCAGCCCTGGCCACGGGGCAGGTACAGCACATCACCAGTATCCCCGACGAAACGGCTTTCACCTTTGCCACGGTGAGCGGAGAATTCAGGCCCCGGGAGATCATCACCCTGCCGGTGTTGGCGGATCAGCGAACCACGGCGGTGATCTCCCTGGCCAGTATTCGCCCCTACGATGCCGACGCCGTCCAGCTGGTGAATGACGTTTTGGCAGTCATCACGGCCCGAATAAACGGGGTGCTGCTGTTCCGGGATATTCAAAGCCTGGCCGGACGGCTGGAGGAGCAGAACCGGGAACTGGAGGCGCAGAAAGATGAACTTACGGCCCAGGCCGTCGAACAGGCTGCGATGAACGCCGAACTGGAGGCCCAGAGCCGGGAATTGGAACAGGCAAGCCGCCTCAAATCGGTCTTTCTGGCCAACATGAGCCACGAGCTGCGCACCCCCCTCAACTCGGTGATCGCCCTGTCCGGGGTGCTGAACCGTCGGCTGGGGGGCAAGATCCCCACGGAAGAATGCAGCTATCTGGAGATCATCGAGCGCAACGGCAGGCATCTGCTGGCCCTGATCAACGACATCCTCGACCTGTCCCGCATTGAGGCCGGTCGCGAAGACCTCAACCTGGGCAGTTTCTCGGCGCGGGAACTGGCCGAAGAGGTGGTGGAGATGCTGGAACCGCTGGCACGGGAAAAGGGACTTGACCTGGTCAACCGGGTTGGGAGTGACCTGCCGCATCTGCACAGCGACCCCGAGAAGGTGCGGCATATCCTGCAGAACCTGGCGGGCAACGCGGTGAAGTTCACTGAGAAGGGATCGGTGGTAGTTACGACCCGACAGGCGGACGATGACCTGTACATCGCCGTTTCCGACACCGGCATAGGCATATCGGCGGAGGAGCTGCCCCGCATTTTCGATGAATTCCACCAGGTGGACTCCAGCGCCTCGCGCAGCTACGACGGCACCGGCCTGGGCCTGGCCATCGCCCGCAAGTACGCTCGGCTGCTGGGAGGCGACATTGCCGTGGCAAGCGCGCCGGGACAGGGCTCTACCTTTACCCTGCGACTGCCCCTGCATTGCACAGTGTCGGATAACGCCGCTGCCGTTTCGTACCAGGAACCTCGCACGGTGGCGGCCCGTCAGGCAGGGCCGCCGGTCGACCCGACCGGTCGCCGCATCCTGCTGGTGGAAGACTCCGAAGCCATCGTCATCCAGATGAGCGAGATGTTGAACGAAGAAGGCTATAGGGTCCGAACGGCGAAGAACGGCGTCGAGGCCCTGGCCCGGATCGAAGAAGAGCTTCCCGATGCGGTGATCCTCGACCTGATGATGCCGGAGATGGACGGGTTCGCCGTACTCAAGACGATCCGCGGCACGGCGCGCACCGAAAAACTGCCGGTGCTCATTCTGACCGCCCGCACGGTAACCAGGGAAGAGCTCGGCTTCCTCCGGTACAACCATATCCACCAGTTGATCCGCAAGGGCGACGTTCGTCGCAACGACCTCTTGGCCTCCATAGCCGGATTGATTGCGCCGACAGCCGCTGAGGAACCGGAGCAGGAGCGTCCCATCCGCCGCCGGGTCATATCCGGAAAACCGAAGGTCCTGGTGCTGGAGGACAACCCGGACAACCTGCGCACCATGCGAGCCCTGCTTCAGGATAGCTGTGACCTGCACGAAGCCGGCGACGGGCAGGCGGGTCTGGAGCAGGCCCGGCATCACCAGCCCGATCTGATTCTCATGGACCTGGCCATGCCGCTCATGGACGGATTCGCGTCCCTGGCGGCCATTCGAGAAGATGACACCCTGCGCGACATCCCGGTGGTGGCCGTGACCGCCAACGCCATGAAGGGCGACCGTGAATCCATCCTGGCCCGGGGTTTCGACGGCTATATTTCCAAGCCCATCGACGCAGAAATGCTCCATAACACCATCAACGAGGTTCTCCATGGAAAAGAGTGAAGCAATCATGCTGCTGGCCATTGACGACAAACCGGACAACCTGACCACCCTCAGTGCGGTGGTGCGAGACGCCCTGCCCCAGACCCGGGTTCTGACCGCCACCAACGGCCCGGCCGGGATCGAACTGGCCGCCGCCAAAGACCCGGACGTAATTCTGCTCGACATCGTCATGCCCGGCATGGACGGCTTTGAGGTGTGCCACCGACTCAAGGCCGATGATCGGACCAAGGATATTCCAGTGGTATTTCTCACCGCCCTCAAGACCGACATCGCCAGCCGGGTCAAGGCTCTGGAGATCGGGGCCGAGGGTTTTCTGGCCAAACCACTGGAAACTGCCGAGTTGACCGCCCAGATCCAGGCCATGACCAAGATCAAGGCGGCCAACCGGAGCCAGAGGAAAGAAAAAGACCACCTTGAAGCCCTGGTGCACGAGCGCACGCGGGAACTGGCAGAGCAGTTGCACGAGCTGCAGCGCTGGCACAATCTGATGCTCGACCGGGAGGGCCGGATCATCGAGCTGAAGCGGGAGGTCAACGAGCTGCTGGCCAAGGCCGGAGAGTCACCGCGGTACGGTCAATAAACCTAAAAACGGCAGTTCATTAACACAGAGACACAGAGAACACAGAGAAATCAGAGGTTTAAAAACAAAACAAAGCGTACCTTTTGGGTGAATCAAAAAAATGGTCTCAAGCTTTTAAGTTATAGATTTTACTCTGTGCCCCCTGTGCCTCTGTGTTTCAACTGCTTTTTCTAGGATAAAAGATTATCAACCGACAGAGAGGTAAAATAAAACCGACGAAAGTCAATAGATCCCATTGCCATGGCCCGTATGGTGCTGTCAGCTCCCCAATGGCCATACTGTCAATGGGGTAAAAATTCTAAAAAAACGCAAAGGGAGGCAGACATGAAGATACTTGTTGCAGGCTGGTCGAAGCGGGTGGTGCGGCTCGGTGCCGCACTGCTGGTGCTAGTACTGGTCGCATTGCCAGTGCAGGCGGCAGGCGAAGGCTCGCTGGTATTCGGCGTGTTTCCTTATCTTTCGCCGCGGCTGATGGTTGAACAGTTCAACCCTCTCAAGGATTATCTGGAGAGGACGCTTGGTCGCCCGATCGAGCTGCGTTCAGCAAAGGATTACAGTAGTTTTATCGAGGGGACCGGGCGCGGCGACTACGACTTTATCTTCAACGCCCCGCAGCTCGCGCGTCTGGCGCAGAAGCGCGAGGGCTACCGGCCGCTGGCGCAGACCGGCGACCGCATCCAGATTATCGCGGTGACGCGCAAGGACTCAGCGGTGCACGTACTGCAAGACCTGCGCGGCCAGTCAATCTCGATCGGCGCGCGCATGTCGATGACCCACCAGATCATGCGCGACGAATTGGGCAAGGTGGGGCTGAAACTGGACCGCGACGTCAAGTATCTCGATACCGCCTATTTCTCCAACGTGTTGCAGTCGGTGATTCGCGGCGACGCCATCGCTGGCGCCACTGGCACTTCGCTCTGGCACAGCGCACCAGCCGAAGATCGCGCCCAACTGCGCGAGTTCTTCCGCGCGAAGGACGTGCCAGGCTTCATCCTCGTTGGCCATCCGCGCCTTGGCAACGAAACGCTGGCTAAGCTGCAGAAGGCGCTGCATGCCTTTAAAAACGCCCCGGAGGGCAAGGTGTATTTTGACAAAACCAAACTGATGGACTTCCGTCCGGTTGACCAAGCGACCATGAAAAGCCTCGATCCCTATACAGAGATCTACTCGGAAACCAAGGTGCGGCCATGACGGACGCTCCGGCAGCCCGGCGCGAGGGCAAAAGCGCGGTGCCGTGGTACAACTCGCTGCGTTTCCGTCTGGTGGCGGCCGCCGTCGTCATCGAACTGGTGATGCTCGGCGTACTGGTGGCCAACAGCTACCGGCTGGTCACCAAGGCCCTCGAGTCGCAGACCAGCACTCGCCTCGAAGCGCTGACACCACTGCTCAACGCCTCGCTGGCCGGCTACCTGTTCCAGCGCGACCATTCGGAAATCAACGGCATCCTTGAGGAGCTGGTCACATCGAGGGTGACCGACATTCGCTACATCGTGGTGCTCGACAATCGGCAGCGATTAGTCGCCAGCGTCGGTTCGGTCGATGCCGCCAAGGTTGCCACACTGCCGATTGACACCAACGTGCGCGAGGCGCTGCGCGATCTTGTCTATGACACCAGGATTGACCTGACGCTGCCCGGAAACACCGTGGGTAGCGCGCATGTCGGCCTCTCGCTGGTCAGCATGGCGGCACTGCGTGACAACGTGCTGCGGCAGAGCCTGATGATCGCCGGCGTCGAGTTGCTGCTCAGCCTGCTGCTGCTGTCCTCCGGTGGCTGGCTGATTACCCGTCACCTTACCCGGCTGCTTGGGGCCACCCGCGCCATTGCGCAAGGCGACTATGGGCAGCGCGTTGCCATCCCTGGCAAAGACGAAATCGGCTTGTTGGCCGCCGACTTCAATGTGATGACCAACGCGGTGCAGATGCGCATGACTGACCTGCATGCGTCGCAGGAAGAACTACGGGCCAGCGAGGCACGCTTTCGCAACATTTTCGAGGACGTCAGCGACGCGATCTTCGTGCATGAGGTGCCCGGCGGACGCATCTTGAACATCAATCGCCGCGTGTGCGAGATGTTCGGCTGCACGCGCGAGCAAGCGCTGACGCTTGATGTCGGCGCCTTCGCGGCCGGTATTTCACCCTATGCCGCCGAAGATGCACATCGCTGGCTCGACCGCGCCCAGACCGAAGGGCCGCAGACCTTCGAGTGGCATGCGCGCAAGGTCGGTGGCGAGGTGTTCTGGGTCGAAGTCAGCCTGCGTCTGTCCGAAAAATCCGGCGGTCGCCAGCTGATGGCGGTGGTGCGCGACATCAGCGAGCGCAAGCACGCCGAGCAGGAACTGGCCCAGCGCAATGCCGAGCTCGAACGCTTCAACCGTGTCAGCGTAAACCGCGAGCTGGACATGATCGCGCTGAAGAAACGCGTCAATGCGCTGTCCGTCGAACTCGGCCGCCCGCAGCCCTTTGATCTCGCCGCGGTAAACGCCGCTGAAGTAAGTGCAAAGAAATGACGCCGCGCCCGCTCTCGGCCATCCTCGCCCGCCTGATCTGGCTCAGCCTGTTGCCGCTGCTGCTAGTTGCCGGCGGCGTGGCGGTTTTTCATGTACAGTCCGAACAGACCGCCACCCACGCTGCTGCGGTGCGTCGCCTCGGCAATTTCGGAGCACAAATCGATGGCTTCCTCGAAGCGCGCATCATGGCGCTCGAGATGCTGGCCCGCTCGCCGCTGGCGGACGACCCCAAACGCTTGCCCGATCTTTATGCCGAGGCGCAGGCCTTCCAGGCGAGCTTTGGCAGCCATGTGATCTTTGCCGATGTCGAGCAGCAGATGCTGTTCAACACGCGGGTTCCCTTTGGCACCACGCTGCCCAAGCTGCCCGACGACCACAAGGGGCGAAGCGCGGCGGCGTTTGCGCTGGAGACCGGCAGACCGGCAGTGAGTGACATCGTGCTGGGGCCGGTGATCAACCAACCACTGTTCGCTATTGTCGTGCCCGGCCTGCGAGACGGGAAAGTGCGCCACCTGATGCTGTTGACCACCACCATCGGTGAGTTGCAGGGGCACCTCGACTCGATTTCCTTGCAAGCCGACTGGGCATTCTCGGTGCGCGAAGGCACCGGCGAACTGATCGCGCGTAAAGCCCCGACGGGATTCGATCCGGCTCGCGACGTCGACGATGGCTGGCGCTTCGATGTTCAGTCCCGCTTCGCGCCCTGGACGTTCAGCGTCGACGCGCCGCGGGCCGTAGTGCAAAAGCCGCTGCGCAACTCGCTGGCTGTCCTCCTGTCGCTCATCGTCCTGGCGACTTTGGCGGGACGGGCCCTGGGCCGCCGCGCCACCGGCCGAGTACTGCGCCAGGTCAACGCGCTGGTGGAGCCCGGCGTGGCTGCGCCGGCCGCCGACATCGTCGAAATCGCCGCGGTTCGCACTCGCCTCGATGCCCATCTTGCCGAGCTGCGGGAAAGCGAGGCACGCTTCGAGGGCACCTTTGAGCAGGCGGCGGTGGGAATCGCGCTGGTCGCCCCCGACGGCCGCTGGTTGCGCGTGAACGGCAAGCTGTGCAGCATCGTCGACTATCCGCAGAAAGAACTGCTGACCAAAACCTTCCAGGACATCACCCACCCCGACGATCTCGATACCGACCTCGATCAGGTACGGCGCATGCTGGCGGGCGAAATCGACACCTACACGCTGGAGAAGCGTTACTACAGGAAAAACGACGGCATCGTTTGGATCGATCTCACCGTCTCGCTGGTGCGCAAGACCGATGGCTCACCGGACTACTTCATCTCGGTGGTCGAGGATATCTCGGCGCGCAAGGCGGCGGAGCAGTCTCTGGTTGAGAGCCAGGCGGCGGCGCTCGCCAAGCAGTATCAGGCGCAGTTGGCCGCGCTGAACCTGATGGAGGACGCCGTCGAGGCGCGCGACCGGGCGGAGCAGGCAAGCCAGGCGCTGCTGAAAAGCAAGGAAGAACTAAGCATAAGCGAAAAAAGGTACCGATCTGTTATCGCTGTGTCCAACACGGGGGCATGGGAATTCCATCGCAAAGAAAAGTATCTGTGGTGCAGCCCCGAATACTTCAAGATGCTTGGGCGTAATTCTGATAATTACCTTATGGATGGCAATTCAAATCTTGAGAAAATCTGGACTGACCTGATTCATCCTGACGACAGACAATCGGCAGTTGATCATTTTGCCAATTACCTGGATGCCGGCTCTATCGGGATGTATGAAAATGTTTTTCGTATGAGCCACAACAATGGCAGTTGGGTATGGATATGGAGCCGTGGACAAACAATTCGCAATCCCGACGGTACTGTTTCCGACTACACCATTGGTACTCATATAGATATCACCGAACGAGAACGCCTTCATAAAGAACTGGCAGTTCTAAACGCCGAGCTTGAGTTGAAAGTAGAACAACGCACTGCCCAGCTGGAAGCCACCAACAAAGAGCTGGAGGCCTTCTCCTATTCCGTGTCCCACGACCTGCGCGCGCCGCTACGCCATATCAGCGGTTATGTGGACCTGCTGAGCACCCGCTTCCGGGATGCTTTGCCGGAAAAAGCCGGGCACTATCTGAACCAGATCACTGATTCGGCGCAGCAGATGGGGACCCTCATCGACGACCTGCTCCAGTTCTCAAGGAGCGGCAGGCAGGAGTTGCGGCAAGCGGACCTGGAGATGAACACTGTCGTTCAGGAAGCGCTTGAAAAGCTCAAGCCGGATACGAAAAACAGAAACATTTCCTGGACGGTTGCGCAACTGCCCCAGGTCTATGGCGATTATGCCCTGCTCCAGCAGGTCTGGATCAACCTGCTAGACAATGCCGTGAAATATACACTGCATAAAGATCAGGCAACAATAGAGGTCGGATTCACCCGGGAGCCGGACCAGTGGGTGTTCTTCGTGCGGGACAACGGCGTCGGTTTTGACATGCAGTATGCGCACAAGCTGTTTGGGGTGTTTCAGCGCCTGCACTCACCGGCCCAATTTGAAGGCACTGGCATCGGGCTGGCCAATGTACAGCGGATTATTCACAAGCACGGGGGCCGGGTCCGGGCCGAAGCACAACCGGAAAAAGGCGCCACATTTTATTTTACGCTACCCGAAAAAACTTTCGCTAAAGGAGGCCCATCATGATTGAACTGAAAACCATTCTGCTGGCCGAAGACAATCCCAAGGATGTCGAATTGACCATCGAGGCCCTGGCCGAGCACAACCTTGCCAATAACGTGACGGTGGTGAAGGACGGCGTCGAAGCCCTGGAATACCTGCGCTGTGAAGGACAGTACCAAGGGCGCAGCACTGGCCTTCCCGCACTGCTGCTGCTCGACATCAAGATGCCCCGCATGGACGGCATCGAGGTGCTTGAGGCCATCCGTGGTGACGCCAGGCTCAAGATGCTGCCGGTGGTCATGCTCACCTCATCACGCGAGGAACCGGACCTGAAAAAGTGCTATGCCCTGGGTGTCAACGCATACGTGGTTAAACCGGTGGACTTCAAGGATTTCCTGACCGCCGTGAAACATATTGGCGTCTTCTGGGCCCTGCTCAATGAACTACCGCGAATGGAGTAGCCGATGACATTTGACAACACCCGCAAAGATGAAAATCTTAAGATCCTCTCGCTGGAAGACTCCGCCAGAGATTTCGAACTGATCAAAGAGCTGCTGATCGATGCCGGGTATTGCTCGAGCATCACATGGGTGGAAACCGAAGATGCGTTTACCACCTCGCTGCGTGACCAGACCTGGGACGTCATCCTGGCCGACTTCAAGCTGCCCGGCTTCGATGCCTTTGGTGCCGTGCGCATCCGCAACGAGATCTGCCCGGACACGCCGTTCATCTGCGTTTCCGGATCCATCGGCGAAGAAACCGCCATTGAGCTTCTCAAAGCCGGCGCGGTGGACTACGTGCTCAAAGATCGGCCGGACCGGCTTCCCTTTGCCGTGGAACGGGCCCTGAATGAGGCCCGGCAGAAAAAAATACGCCAACAAAACACGGAGGCCCTGCAGGAGGCGGATCGGCAGTTGCGGGCAAGCCAGAGTGCGATGTTGAACATCCTGGAAGACCTGAAAGCGGAAAATCAGACGAGACAGACCAGGGAGACGGAGCTTCAGAAGATTACCGTGGCACTGGAGCAGGCGGGAGAGATGGTCTTCATCACCGATCTCGACGGAACAATCCAATATGTCAATCCGGCTGTCACCACGGTGAGCGGCTACAGTCGAGAGGAAGTCGTCGGGCAGAATCCGAGCCTGTTAAAAAGCGGCCAGCAGGACCAGGCCTTTTATCAGGAGTTGTGGGAGACCATTGCCAGCGGCAGAACCTGGAGCGGACGCCTGGTCAACAAGCGCAAGGACGGTACGCTCTATACCGAGATGGCCACGATCTCTCCGGTCAAGGATGACTCCGGCCGGATCCTCAGTTACGTGGCCGTAAAGCGGGACATTACAGAGCATCTAAACATTGAAATGCAACTTCGCCAGGCCCAGAAGATGGAATCAATCGGTCGTTTGGCGGGGGGCGTGGCTCACGATTTCAATAACATGCTGACGGTTATACTCGGCCATGCCAAACTGGGCTTGATGCACCTTGATCCGGCCAACCCGGTCTGCGTTGACCTCAAGGAAATCAGCAAAACCGCCGAGCGCTCCGCCGACCTGACCCGGCAGCTGCTCACCTTTGCCCGCAAACAGACCATAGCCCCAAAAACAATTGACCTGAATGATACTGTGAGCGGCATGCTCAAGATGTTGCAGCGGCTTATCGGCGAGGATATTAATCTTTCCTGGCACCCAGCGGCTGAGCTCTGGCAGGTCCGCATGGACCCGTCTCAGACCGACCAGATCCTGGCCAATCTCTGCGTCAACGCCCGTGACGCCATTGCAGAAAACGGCCGGATTACCATCGAGACGGCAAACAGAAGGATTGACGCGGAGCACTGTATCGTCAACCCGGAAGCAGTGCCCGGAGAATACGTCTGTCTTACGGTGAGCGATTCCGGCAGCGGTATGGACAAGGAGACTCAGGCCCATATCTTTGAACCGTTTTATACCACCAAGGAATTGGGCAAGGGGACCGGACTCGGCCTGGCTACGGTCTATGGTGCGGTCAAACAGAACAACGGCTTCATAAGCATCTACAGCGAAACGGGTCAGGGAACGACCTTCTCGATCTATCTACCACGGGAAACGAACGTGGGTACGGTACGCAGTGCCCCTACGGATGCGGAAACTGCTGCGCCACGGGGGAAGGAGACAATTTTGCTGGTGGAAGATGAACCGGCGATACTGAATATAACCAGGATGCTGCTGCAGAACCAGGGCTACACCGTACTGGCTGCAAGCTCTCCCGACGAAGCCATCAGGCTTGCCAGTGAACAGGCCGATGAAATTCAACTGCTTATGACCGATGTTGTCATGCCCGAGATGAACGGCCGGGATCTTGCTCAAAAGCTGCAATCCCTCTACCCACAGCTCAAATGTCTGTATATGTCAGGCTATACGGCTGACGTCATCGCCCCTCACGGGGTGCTTGGTCCCGGGGTGTATTTTATCCAGAAACCGTACAGCATGAATACCCTGGCTATAAAGCTGCGTGAGGTACTGGACGGTGGTTCTTAAAACTCTGCTTCAGGAGGAGTCTTAATATCAGAACTCCTGATCTCACAATTGATGATGTCAGGATCAACGACAAGCTTGCCTTCCGAAACGAAGATGGCGACGTCACCAACTTCAACGCGACCATGCCGGTATTTCAGCATGCTGCCGATGAAGTTTCGAGTTTCAAGATGATAACGAGTCAGTTTTACCTCATTGGTACGGCAAAGCAGGCAAAGGCAGTTTTGCCGCCTTCGGCGTTTATCCTCGTCTGGTCAAGCGAGCGGTAAAGAGCCGTATCGAGAGTGTGGTACGCAGAGTTTCTTTGCAACCAGACGGCACCGTAGTGCCGGTATACTCACCGATCCGGTACTTGAGGAGCTCCAAGATCTGCTGGATGGTGGGGTATCGCCCCGCGATACAGCCCTTCGGTTATCCCACAAAGCAAACACCATGCGCAAGGTGGTTCAGGACAGCCGTCTTTCTATCCCATCGTGCTTGTCGGATCATCATGGTACGCCGTTTAACGCTGCCAAGCTGCGGATATCCGCAGTTGCCTTGTCCGAAAAAACTGGTACTATTCAGCTGTAACGCTACTACAGTTGTACCAGAGCCCACATGTCCGCTACCGATCATACCTCCCCCGCACCGAATAGCTCCGAACTGCAGGCAACTTTGCAGGCCCTGCAGCGAGCCCAGCAGGTGGCCCACCTGGGCAGCTGGCACCTTGACCTGAAGAGGAACGGATTAACCTGGTCAGATGAAACCTACCGGATTTTCGGGGTTACCGACAACCGCCCGCTCACCTACGAAGCGTTCCTGGAGCAGGTTCATCCCGACGACCGGGATCTGGTGCACAACGCTTGGCAGGCAGCACTGCAGGGTGCCGTTTACGACGTTACCCACCGGATCATGGTTCAGGGTGAGGTGCGGTGGGTACGGGAGCTGGCCGATCTGATCTTTGCCCCGGACGGCTCGCTGCTCAGCGGTGTCGGCACCGTACACGACATTACCGAGCAGAAGTTGTCCCAGATGCAGTATGAGACCATCATAGATACCACCAGGGACGGTTTCTGGATCGTTGACGACATGGGACGTTTCCTTGAGGTGAACAACGCATACAGCCGCATGATCGGCTACAGTAAGGATGAACTGCTGCGGATGGGTATCACTGACGTAGAGGCCCGTGAGCGTCCTGAAGAGACCCGTGACCGTATCCGCCAACTGCAGGAAGTGGGCTACGCCCTGTTTGAGACCGCCCACCGTTGCAAGGACGGCAGCCTGCTGGAACTGGAGATCAGTGTCACCTGTCTGCCGTCGGGCAACGGACGGATGACGGCCTTTCTGCGGGATATTGGCGGCCGCAAGCAGGCTGAAACCGCCATGCGGCAGGCGCGGCTGGCAGCTGAAGAGGCGAACCGGGCCAAATCGGAATTTCTGGCCAACATGAGTCATGAAATCCGCACCCCGATGAACGCCATCATGGGACTGATCCGGCTCGTGCTTGATTCAGACTTGAGCACGCGCCAGCAAGACTTTCTGCGCAAGGCCTACGATGCCTCCCGTTCTCTTTTGGCCATCCTCAACGACATTCTGGATTATTCAAAGATCGAAGCAGGTCGGCTGGAGCTCAATTGTCAGCCCTGCAGCGTTGAGGACACCCTGCAACGGACAGCCGACCTGTTTGCCCCGCAACTGGCTGAAAAAGGGCTGGAGCTGTTGATCGAGATCGCTTCCGATCTGCCAGAAATGATCATAACCGACCAGATGCGGCTGCTGCAGGTACTCAACAACCTGGTCAGCAACGCCGTCAAATTCACGGCTGCCGGCGAGATTCACCTCACGGTGGAGAAGCTCCGGCAGGACGGCGACCGGCTGCAGTTGCGCTTTACTGTCCGTGATACCGGTATCGGTCTGTCAAAAGCCCAGGCCGAACGACTTTTTCAGCCCTTTACCCAGGCCGACAGTTCCATTACCCGCCGTTACGGCGGTACCGGCCTGGGGCTGGCCATCAGCCGCAGCCTGGTCGAGCTGCTGGGGGGAGCAATTACGGTCTCCAGCAGCGAAGGTGCCGGTGCCACCTTCAGCTTTACGGTAGAAGCCGTTACCGCTGTTGCCCCCCATCCCCGCGTTCTGCAGCAAATGGACCGACTGAAGGTGTTGGTGGCGGACGATAACCCCACCTCACGCATTATCATCAGCCAATTACTGCAGCGCTGGGGGCAGCAGGTGGAGGTTGCTGCATCGGGTGAACAGGCCCTTACGCTGATCCGGCAGGCCGCTGAACACGGCAGCCCCTTTGATCTGCTGCTGGCAGACTGGCCGATGCCGGGCATGGACGGTTTACAGCTGCTGCGCGCCGTCCAGCAGGACCAGGCCGGCGGCGACCTACCCCGTTGCCTGCAGGTGGTGATGGTAACCGGCTACGACCGAGAAGCGCTGCTGACCGCAGCCACTGAACTCCCTCTGGACGGCATCCTGCAGAAACCGGTAGTGCCCACCGGCCTGTTTGACCTGCTGATCGGCACCCGACAGCCGGGTCTGCCGGGTGCGTTGCAGGCTGCAGGCAGCCTGCTGCCGACAAAGCCCCATGACTGCCGACAGACCGCATCGCCCGACGACTACGCTTCCCTCTGCCCCCTGCTGCTGCGGCTGCAAGACTATCTGGAAGAACATGAACTCATACCTGAATCCCTGATGCAGGAGCTTGAACATGCTGCTGCGGCTGATCCGGCCGACCGGGCCCTGGCCCGTCTGCAGCAGCAGATCCTGCTCTTTGATCACAGGGAAGCCCTGGCCACCCTGGCAACCCTGCTGGCGGATCTCAACTGCGGAATACGACCATGAATCTGCACGATGAAAAAAAGCCACTGATTCTGCTGGTTGACGACCTGCCGACCAATCTGCATGTCCTGATTGCTGCGCTGCGGGATCAGTATCGAATCAAGACCGCCCTGAACGGCCCCGACGCACTGGAGCTGGCAGCCCGTGAGGATCGACCCGAACTGATCCTGCTTGATGTGATGATGCCCGGCATGAGTGGTATTGAAGTGCTGCAACGGCTGCGGGCTGATCAGCGCACCGGCGCTATTCCGGTGATCATTGTCAGTGCCGACAGTTCGGAGCAGAGTCAGCTGGACGGCCTCGCATCCGGAGCGGATGATTATCTGACCAAGCCGGTGGTGGCCTCTGTGCTGCAGGCGCGGATCAAAAACCTGCTGCAGCGCCGTCGCACGGAACAGCAGTTGCGGCTGGCTGCCCATGTCTTTGAGTACAGCGGCGAGGCGATCGTGATCACTGATCGCGACAATCTGATTATTGAAGTAAACCCCGCTTTTTGCCAGTTGACCGGCTACAGTCCGGACGAGGTGCGGGGCAAGGACCCCAAGCTACTTTCATGCGGCACTACGCCGCCGGAAGACTATGCCGTTATGTGGAAGTCCATCCGCCAGCAGGGGCTTTGGCAGGGGGAACTGTGGGACCGCCGCAAGGACGGCAGCATCTACCCCAAACTGCTGACGATCTCCACGGTACGCAGCGAGGACGGACGGATCGAGTACTTTATCGGCAGCTTTACCGATATCAGCCATCAGAAAGAGGTCGAGGCCCGCATCCGTCACCTGGCCCACCACGACCCGCTTACCGGACTGCCCAACCGGCTCTACCTGTCGATCAGCATGGAGCGTATGCTGGCTGCAGCGCAACGCGATCAGTCGGGGCTGGCCATGATGTTCATCGATCTGGACCGCTTCAAGGTGATCAACGACACCCTGGGGCACCGGATCGGCGATCTGCTGCTGATCGAAACCGCCCGCCGCCTGGTTTCCTGCATCCGTCAGAGCGACATTGTGGCCCGTCTGGGTGGTGATGAATTCGTGATCGCCCTGACTGGTCTGGAAGCGATGCATGACGCAGCCACGGTTGCCCACAAAATCATCACGCAGCTGGGAGAATCTTACGAAATCCAGGGGCACACCCTGCACTCCACCCCCAGTATCGGCATCAGTCTCTTCCCAACCGACGGCGCAGACACTGAAACCTTGATGAAACATGCCGATACCGCCATGTACCACGCCAAAGAGCAGGGACGGAACAATGTACAGTTTTTTGCCGCTGCCATGAATACGGCTGCAGCCCAGCGGCTGCAGCTTGAACAGCAGCTGCACCTGGCCCTTGATGAAGGCCAGTTTGAGCTGTACTACCAGCCCAAGGTGCGGACTGCCGACGGCAGCCTGTACGGTGTTGAGGCACTGATTCGCTGGCATCATCCGGAACAGGGCCTGGTGCCACCCGACCGCTTTATACCGGTGGCTGAAGAAACCGGTCTGATCGAACCGATAGGAAACTGGGTACTGGCGGAGGCCTGCCGGCAGCTGACCGAGTGGCGTGCAACCGGTACGCAGCCGTTGCAGATGTCAGTGAACCTGTCCGCCAAGCAGCTGGCCTCAGAAAAGCTGTGCGATCAGGTGGCGTCCTGTCTCCATACCTACGGAATCGCTGAAGGAGAACTGGAGCTGGAAATTACAGAGACCGTGGCCATGCACAACCCGCAAGAAGCTATCGGCCGACTGCAGGCCCTGCGTGCCTTGGGGGTCCATCTGGCCATTGACGACTTCGGCACCGGCTATTCGTCGCTGGCCTATCTGAAGTTGCTGCCGATCCAGACCATCAAGCTGGACCGGGCCTTTGTGCGAGATATAGAGACCGACAGCAACGATGCCGCCATCAGCGCCGCCACCCTGGCCCTGGCCCATAGCCTGGGGCTCAAGGTAGTGGCCGAAGGTGTTGAGACCAAAGCCCAACGGGATTTTCTTGCGGAACACGCCTGTGACCTGCTGCAGGGCTACCTTTACGGCAAACCCCAGCCGGCGGCTGTCTTGACCGAGCAGTGGGGCCTGACGACTAATATGCATGGCCCCCTGCGATCTGTAACAGCTCGTTTCTGATCAGTGGAGCATGTATCAGCACGGCTTAGCACTGATTGACTCCCTGTATTCCCCATACATACGCCCCTCCACTGCATAGCTAAATATACACCATATAATATCAACTGGTTAGATTGCTTAACCGCATGTAGTAGCTCTTCAATCGTATAGTTGTTTCATACAACCAACAGGGTCTGGCCTGCCACATCCGCCATGGAGTCATTCTGGTTATTTTGTTTCATTTCGATAACTTATATTCTTTATTGCACATTTTTCGTTGCTTGGTACGGTATGTGCTTAATAGAAAAACAAGAAGCAACACAGAAGCACAAGGAGGATGTCATGAAAACCAATCTTGTT
>CAZYMK010000014.1:0-2875 GCA_964648885.1 uncultured Geobacter sp.
CAGTAGCAGATCAACGCACAGGTACAAAGAAGGGGGATGCTATGAAAAAAACAGGTTTGGCAGGTATGGGAGTCATCGTTGCGCTGCTGGCTCTGCCGTATATGGCTGCGGCCCAGACGCTCATGTGCCCTAACAATCCGGATTTCTTCACCAAGCGCTGCACAGTCCATCCATACGCCATAACAAGGGTTGTAAACGGCATGGTTGAAAAAGGTCATCTGGTGGGGTGCCAGTTCAAGTCGTACTCATGCCTGGGAAACAAGTGCCGAGACAACTACGGTGCAGCCGTTATCCCGTTTGATTTTCCCATGACTGACCTGAAAAGGTTTTGCAGTCTGCTCTGCACAAACCCGTCCTGCACCGAGCCGTGGCAATAACTGATAAACCAAGGAGAATAGCATGAAGACAAAAACCGTACTCACCGTACTGGTTACCCTGCTGGCAACCTCACTGCTTAACCTGGGCAGCGCCGAAGCCGGCATGATCAAGGTTATCAACAACTCAAACTTTGTGCTGGGTGTTGGCGTCACTTACACTGATGGCAGCAAAAGCGGCCCGGATATTGTTAACCCAAACAGCTCCAAACCTGGGCTGGGTTCGCCGCACAAGGCCGTCGCCAGAATCAGAATAGTCAATACCACCGCAGGCACCGATCCCAACAAGGCCGAACTGAAAGATCATTTTACACGGGTACACTATACATGGGCTCAATATTTTGTGACCGTGGATAGCCATGGCAATGTCACAGTGGAAGGAAGCGCTCCGGTGAATATACTGTAGACTGAAAGTAAATGCCTTTCGATCATGAACAGACAACCATGCTCGCTGTATTTTTGCTGCCTGTAACCTGCGACACGAGACACCGAAGTTGCGTTGGCGCTGGATATTCGTTCTTTCAGCATTGACTGATCTGACCATCGTTTTTTGTATGGTCAAAAACGAGCACTATCTTTGGGCAGTCACACGCTACATTGAGCGACACACATTAAGGAGAGTTTGTATGAGAGCCAATCGCAACAAAAAAACTATTGCGTCAGTAACTGCACTCTGTATGGCGCTCGCGCTATTCATAATATCCGGATGCGGCTCTGACAGTTCGTCACCAGCCGTCCAGCAATATGCCGGAAAGGTTTCGTACATAGGAGATCTCAGCGGCACCCTGTCTGACGAAATCGATGAGATATTCGCCAATAGTGTCCCCACTGACGGGTCATCCACAGACCTCCCGCTTTTCATTGCAGCTCAAAGCATCCTGTCTCTTACTGAAGACCAAAAGCAGCGGATCAGGGATACCTTTGCCAATGGAGAACCAATTGTAGTAATGCAAGGCGGTGCGACTGAAATAAACGCCCTCTATACAATACTAGGGTTTGAAATGACCTATAGCTTACCGGAAGGCTTGCCAGAGGGGCAAAATTACGCTGAACTGTTCGCCATCGTAGATCTCCCTGATAAAATTTCCACCTGGACGATGTATCCCCCCACGGTTGGAAGACCAGTGTCGGACGATCCTGATGCGCCACTGGGAGATGAAGACACTGATAGTGATGAAGACCAGCTTGACAGGGCCGAGATGTTCCGCGACTGGATGGACGAGGATGTCAACAAAAGCAGTGCCTCAAAGGTAAATTTTGCTGCATCAATGGCGGATAAAGCTGAAGCACGTAAGAGTCTTGCTGCTGTTGCAGGACAAAACGCAGAGTTAACCGCAGTCGCGAAACCCTTTCATGTGGAAAAAGTCATTCAAGCATTCGGGAATTTCTACACATTAAACTACTACATTTATTCATGCCACTCTTTCAACGAGGCGGATGGAAAGGAATATGACTGGTTTTACGTGCGGCAGGAGGGGCAACTCAATCCTAAAAATGGGTATAAGGGGATCCAACAATGGTATGAAGGAAATGCGTGGGACGATATTCGTTTCTACGCCGGCAGTTACAGGATGAACAACTGGATGGATGGACTGACACAACCGGAGAGCGGCGTGTCGCTTATGCAGTCGAGCCCTTCTAACGAAAATAAATCGGAACAGGTGACCAGTGGTGTCAGTTTTAGCATCAGCGGAAAAGTGGGATTTTCTGCCTCAGGGCCAAGCGGCGATGTTGGCGCTGGCCTTACCATCACCAACTCAAAATCATTCAGTGTAAAAGACTGCGAATTGGTAAACAATTCCGGTGATAAATTCAACAACGCAAGCTGGATCTACAATTTCAAGAGAGCTTCACAAGCAACTCATATTGGATACGCACAACTCCATGAGCCACCGTTGCTGTCTCGGACATTATTTCAACCGGTGAACCAGTGGATATGGAAGTTCTCGTCAGACGTTCGCGATAAAAACAAGAAGGAGTTTAACTCACAATTCGACGTGAACCTGGTTAATTCTCATGGTGGTCGTGTTGTCCTTGGGATGTCGTCAGGCGCTTATCACGCCGATTACCCTAGGACTTGGACAATGAAGATATCTCTGCCCTTCCCCCCGCTGATTGTTGCCCAGAGCAAGCTTAATTTTCTCACGTCATCGAAAAGTTCCACAGCGGTTGATATTACGGTATCTCGTGACTGGACGGCTTCCAGCAATCAGGATTGGTGCGAGGTTTATCCGTCCGCCGGCACGGCCGCAGACACGAATATCAATATCTCGGTCGACGAGAATAAAAGCGGCAAAACTCGTGAGGCCGTAATAACCTTTAAAACGGCTGATGGCGCATTGATTTTGGCCTGTGGGAATGACAATTTATTTAATAAGTTTTGTGAGATCGCGGATTGCGTGCATCTTTCCAAAGATCCGGTGTATTCCACAAACGGCGCGCGCGTGAAACATCGCGAAGCGATCACCCATCTTTTGACCGATATATTCCTTAAGAGAACC
>CAZYMK010000014.1:2885-24772 GCA_964648885.1 uncultured Geobacter sp.
AAGCGGAAAAACTCGTGAGGCCGTACTAACCTTTAGAACGGCTGATGGCAAAGGTACAGCAACCACCAAAGTCGTTCAAACCAGGTAGCCTTGCTGATGATCAGATGATTGGCTGGTATGATTGAGAAGGCAGCCTTACGCATCAGAGAAACAATTAATTGTTTCAAGGAGTAATCACTATGCAAAGACGTTTCCGTATCCGCTCCCTGGCACTATTCAGCATCTTCTTGCTGCTGATCAACACAGCCCTTCCGGCAGTGGCTGCGCTGCATCCCCTGAGCATCCTGACGCATAACGCTACAACAGGGGTCAGCGATATTGACATTACCATTTCGCTGGACTGGGATCCGGCCAAAGTAAACCAGACTGTTACACCCCGGGGGATGACCGTTGCAGAAACAGAGGCCGCTGTCAGGAGTTACGCAGCCTCGCTGTACGCCATGACCAACGGCCTGCACCGGTTGCGTAACGTCTATATCCATAAGAACAGTAAATCATGGGCCAATGCCGATATCCGCTACGTCGGCACCACAGCCGGACGGGCAAATGCCAGTGTCGCAAGCTGGCAGGAGCGGAACACCGCGATCACCATGTATGTCTATGAGACAGACAGCCAGCCTGACGCGTACCCCGGACCGGTCCTGGCTCATGAGAGCGGCCATTACATCTATGGCCTGCTGGACGAATATCGTGAGGAAGGTGGCAAGACCATCCAGCAGTTGATCCAGGCCGGTGAGAATTACATGCCCTCTGCTGAAGACGAAGGCACGCAACCCTCAATCATGAATCAGCACCATATCTATCCGAACTGGTTCTCTACAGCCGGGAGTTACGCAGGCGAAGCAAAGAAACTGAAAACTGCCCACTACCGTGTCTACGGCAAATCTATCTGGGATACCCTGACCTCGGACCCGAAAACCGACCCGGTATTTGCCCGAACAAGTTTTGGCAGGCTCGGGTTTGAAGCCTTTACCGGAAAGCAGATTAAAGGGGATAAAGATCTGAAGGCTGCCCGGACCGGTGAGTTGAAAGGCTTTGACAGCGCCCTCAAGATCATCTGGGATAGCGATAATGCCCCCATGCTGAATCTGGTGTTGCTGGACTCCAACTTTCCCAGAGTACACTGGAGTACGGCCCAGCAAGGTGCCGGTGAAATAGCTACGAACATCCCTGCTGACAACATGCTTCAGATACTGAGTGGCAGCACCATTGGTATGCAGCGTTCCCTGATTACCGAAAGCAGCCGGAAAACCCTTGTCAGTCAAGCACAGAAGGTACTGCAAGGCAGCCCGGTCAGTATAGCCACTGCCTTGACAACAGCCATTGGAGAGGTAAAAAAATACCAGTCCACCCTGAAAAATGCACAAACATCGATTATTCAGCTTATAACCACGTCAAATGATCCGTTGCCTGCCTCACTGGCAAGGGAGATGCGCCAGAACAAGGTAATGCTGAAGGTGATCCTCTACGCCGAAGAAAAAAGCGCCACAAAGTCCTCCAGCACGGTTTCAAGGCCTGCCCCCCGGGCTGTCAAGGCATCTGACACCACCATCCCGGACGACGAGATGATCTACTTGAGCCAGGTCAGTCAGCTAACGGGCGGAAGTTTTGTGACGGTAGGCTCGGCTGCCGAGCTTGAAAATGAGCTTTCATTGGCTGCGACTGAAAGCGACGGCATAGATTTTTCCGTACTGGCGACCTCATCGGCATCATCACTGAACGCAGGTGAAAAGCTTGCGCTCAGATTCAAGGTCGGACCGCTTGACCAACTGCCGGTCATCATGATGGCTGTTGACGACAATGATTTCTCGAAGATCGTCCCGTCCCTCACTGCGCCCGATGGAACGGTCATATCAGCAGGCAACCTTCCGGCTGGCATTACCCTGGATAAGGATGAGGAGAACATCTCCTGGGATTTCACTATAGATCCGAGTGTCTACAGCGGCGCACCAGGTACCTGGACAGCCACCATGACCGCAACAGCAGCAGTTGCAGCGGATACTGCCATACTGGTTGCCACCCTTTCGACACTCCAGATTCAGATGGATGTGATGCAGCGACCGGTACTGGGCAACCTGCTTGAAGTTTCTCTGAAGGTGGATCGCCCGGTGTTGCAGGCAAAAGTATGGGCTGATGTCTATGACGATAATGGAAAACAGGTCCGTAGCGGACTGACTCTGGTGGACAAGGGGGAAAACGGCGATCGGCTGCCGAATGACGGGGTTTACACCGTGTCTCTGAACGACCTGCCGACTGGCGAATACTCCTTCCAGGTGTATGCCGACGACAATAACGGCACAGCGATAGCTTCCGACCGCGGCACGTTTTTCAGCGCCCGCAAATCCGCCATGCCCGATGAAGCTACTGGTCCATTCCAGCGGACTGATGCAGGAACATTTGTAGTGGCGGCATTTACCGCCCCTGCCGGTGGTGACAGTGGCGGCTGTGCCGTTGGAAACGGCAGTTCCCGTGATCTGCTGCTGGCACTGACATTTATCTTCCCGCTTTTGTACCTTGTCTGGCCGTTGCGCCGGAGGCTTAGGGCACAGCGATGAAACCATGGCAGCAGGCGGCGCTTTTTGCCGTAGCAGCGCCGCCTGTGGCACTGGCTGGTGTAACAAGTGGCCTGCTGCCACCATCTGCCTCGATTCCGCTCTGGTATCTGCTGCTGGCGGCCCCGTTCTGGGAAGAAGCGTTTTTCAGGGGGGTGCTCCAGCAACGAATGCTTGACCACCCCTGGGGCAGCAGACGATGTGCAGGGCTTGGGCTTTCAAACTGGCTGACCGGCTGCTTTTTTGTGCTGGTCCATCTGCCGTTTCAGGGTTGGCGGGCCCTGGCCATTATCCTGCCGGCCCTGGCTCTGGGCCGATTGTTTGAACAGACCAGGCAGATACTGCCCTGTATGCTCATGCACAGCTGGTTTAACCTGTCATGGCTGATGATTTTGCCGTTCCGTTAAGACGATGGAGAAGGTACTGCTCGTTGCCAACATGGAGGTATCAATATGACAAAATTGATCAAGCTTATTACCCTTCTGATGCTTCCTCTGCTGCTGGCCGCCTGTGGCGACAGCAGCTCGCCTGACACGGTCCAGCAGCAGCAGCTGCAGGAGATGCTGACAGCCAAGTACGCCACTTACAAGACGGCCAACAAGCTGCCTGACGATGCTGGTGCGCTGGTGTACATCGAGTCTGTAAACGGGAGATCAGTGGCCACAGCCGGTTTCACGTCCACGGTCAATGAAACGTTTCACTTCAGGATTGCCAGCAATACCAAGACATTCACCGCTGCGGCCATCATGCTGCTTGACCAGCAGGGGCGGATCAAGATCGATGATTACGTGACGGCTGCGATTCCCGGTAAAAGCATTCCCTATCTGCCGGCCTCGCCGGGCTATCAGATTCCGTACAAAAGTTCGATCACCATCAAGCAGCTGCTGGCACATCGCGCCGGTGTGTACGACATCACCAACGATCCGGTCCCCGCCTCAAGCAACGCGCTCTATGCGGGGCACTACTACACCGACTACATCATCAAGACGCTGGGCGAACCGGATCATCAGTTTACCTTTGATGAGCTGGTGGGGGTGAATGCGCTGAACCAGCTTTCTTACTGGGCGCCGGAGGGTGGCTACCACTATAGTAATACCGGGTACTCACTGCTGGCCGTGATCATTGAGCGGGTGTCGGGACAGAGCTACGGGCAGTTCATCGCCGACAATTTCTTTACGCCACTGGGTCTTACGGCAACCTCAGTTCCCTGGTCTGCCAACGAGCGCACCCTTCCGCAGCCGTTCATGAAGGGATTCAGCGATGAGGGGAACGGCTATCGGGAAACCACTGAGGACAATATGTCCGCCAATGTAGCCGAGGGGAACATCATCGCTACAGCGGCTGACCTGGCCAAATGGATCAGGACGCTCTTGTCCGGCAACGGGCCGCTCAACAAAGATCAGGTGGCCCGGATGATCACCATACCGCCGGGCAACGAGTCTGCACGGTATGCCCTGGGAATCCAGCGCAATAACGATATCGGCTACGGGCATACCGGAGCGCATCTGGGGTACATGAGCCTGTCAGCCTACAACCCCCAGGATAGCCTGACGGTAGTGGTGCTGTTACCCTTCCTTGACTTTACCAAGGTCGGTACGCAGGGAGAGTTTCTGCTGAATCTGGGTAAAGAAGCGAGGAAGATTGCCGGGTACAGCAAGCCGTGGTAGTTCTGGGCATCGCAACACTGCAGGAGAAGTCTGAGTAATAACGAAAAAGTACCAAAAAGGAGACACCGCCATGATCAGTATCTCATCCACAATCCTCAGCAAAACAACAGCAGGCATCTTTACTCTGTGTGCCTTGTGTGCATGCTTTGTTGCCTCTGCCGGTCCGGCAGAGGCCTCGGGGGGCGCAAAGGTCAAGGCAGCCGTGCATACTGAAGCAAACAAGGAAATTGCCAGAACCATGGTGCATGCGGTGGCTGTCGGTCTGGGGGGAGCGCTTGCAAATCTGAAAAATGAAAACGAGCGGATCGAGCTGATTCGGGCATTTGTTGCGCCAATACGTTTTTATGCTGATAAGTCCGGCTATTTTTATGTGTACGATTCAAAATGCCTGAACATTGCCCATGCCATCCAGAAAGAGCTGCAAGGGAAGAACCTTTACAATTATCAGGATGTAAAAGGTAGCTATGTTATCCGCGACTTGCATGCGGCTGCTCAAAAGGGGGGCGGCTTTGTCAATTTCTACTGGGTAAAGCCCGGCGCACGCAAGGAGTCTGCAAAGCTTGGGTATGTTGAGCCGATCCCGGGGACCGACTATTTTATCGGTACCGGCGTGTACCTCCCTTGAGAACTGACTGCGTACAAGGGCGCGGCTGATGACCGGCAAGCACGCTCTCGTTATCAACCTGTTGCTGACGGCCGTGCTGATGCTGTCCGGCTGTGCGGCACCATCGTCAGGCAGTTCTTCACTGGCAGGTACCGTGATCACCGGTGATCAACTGCTGGTGGTTACCGCTGCGTCGCGGGACAGCTCAATGGCGCAGGTCTATGCCCTGGAGCGGACCTCCAGCGGCTGGCAGCTGCACACCGGGCCACTGCCGGGCATCATCGGCCGTAATGGTTTTGCTCCCTTGGGAGAAAAACGCGAGGGGGACGGTCGTGTGCCCACCGGTCTGTTTGCGCTGGAATCGGCCTTTGGCTATGCCGCCTCAATCACCAGCAGGATGCCGTACCAGCAGGCAACCGAGAACGACCTGTGGGTGGATGATGTCAACTCGCCCGACTACAACAGCTGGGTACAACGGGGCCAGACCAGTGCAACCTCATTTGAAGTGATGAGGTTGGCAGACAACCGCTACCGTCACGGCCTGGTGGTCGGGTACAACCGCAATCCGGTTGTCAAGGGGGCTGGCAGTGGTATATTTGTCCATGCCTGGCTGGAAGACGGGTACACCACCTCCGGCTGTGTAGCGTTTGATGAAACCGAGCTGATCAGGGTACTTGCCTGGCTTGACCCTGCCAGAAAGCCGCAGATACTGATGGGAACCGGACAGGATCTGACAGCAGTGGCTGGCCTGCCTGTCTTGCCGGCCGGCATAAACCGGCCCGGCCTGGTTGAGCAGCAGATCAGGGCGGATCTGGCCGGTCTGCAGGAGCGGAGTGTAGAGTATCGTACTGCTGACGGTTTCTTTGGCATGGCCCTGGCCGTACCGGCCTCAGTAAGCAGCACCATGCTGCTCAAGAACAGCTGGCGTGAGGGCTGTCCGGTACCGATCAGCGACCTGCAGTATCTGAAGCTGACCCACTGGGGTTTTGACGGCCAGCCAAAGGTTGGTGAACTGGTGGTGCATAAAAAGCTGGCCCTGCCAGTGGTGAAGGCCTTTGCCGATCTCTTTCAGTCCCGGTTCCCGATTGAGCGGATGGAGCTGATTGACCAGTATGACGGCAGTGATGACCGCTCCATGGAGGCAAACAACACATCAGCCTTCAACTGTCGCGATATCACCGGCAAGCCCGGACAGTACTCCAGGCACAGTTACGGCGGCGCCATAGATATCAACCCGCTGCAAAACCCCTACGTATCACCCATGAACGATCCGCTCAAGGCCATGGGCTGGGACGGGATCGAAGACAAAGGGCTGTTCCTCGCTCGCAACGGCTACAGCGCCCCTTCACCAGCCCTGCTCTTCTGCACGGAGCGGCCAGCCGACTGTCTGGTGCTGCCCCCTGCCGGGGTCGCCTACGTTGACCGCAGCCTGTCGGTAGCAGGCTACCTGCTGCCCGGTTCACCGGCAGTACAAGCCTTTACCAGCCGGGGCTTTGACTGGGGCGGCGCTTGGGGGCGGCTGCTGGATTACCAGCATTTTGAGTATGACACGACAAGGTTGCTGCAGAAATAGTGCAAAGCATTGCTCGGTCAAACCACGCAGCGTCGTTGGCTTTGATCGTCTGACACCAATCTATTTATTTCCAAAGGAAGACCTTCTATGAAAACACGATTCGCCATCGCCCTCCTCAGCCTCTTCTGCATGATCATGCTTGCTGCCTGTGGCGACAACAGTTCATCAGTGCGTACAGTAGGCATGGCTTACGACACCGGCGGTAAGGGGGACGGCTCGTTCAACGATTCGGCCTACGCCGGACTGGTAAAGGCCCAGCAAGAGCTTGGTGTAACGTTTGTAGAACGTACAGCAGGCACCAACGAGACAGACGCCACTCGCCAGGCACGACTGCGGCAACTGGCAGCCAGCGGCTGTAACCCGGTAATTGCCGTCGGCATATCCAACCAAAGTGCGTTGGCTGTTGTGGCACCGGAGTTTCCAGCCACCACCTTTGCCATAGTTGATGCACAGGTACCAGGGCCAAACAGTGCCAGCCTGGTCTTTACGGCTGAGCAGGGTTCCTACCTGGTGGGGGTGATAGCCGCTTCAGCCAGCAAAACCGGGAAGATCGGTTTTATCGGCGGCATGGACAGCCCGCTGATCAATGCGTTCAGGGCCGGGTATCTGCAGGGGGCCCGATCTGTCAGGCCGGGTATTGTGCTTGAGTCAGCCTACCTGGGGGCAGAGGGGGACACCACCGTCTGGAATGCGCCGGACAAGGCACAGAGCGCAATGGTGACCATGCTTGCACAAGGGGTTGATATCGGTTATGCCGCAGCCGGTGCATCCAATGTTGGTATGTTCCAGGCCATCAAGAACGCTGGTGGGCCCGCAGCGGGTCTCTGGGGGATCGGGGTTGATTCGGATCAGTACACCATGCCGCTCTTTGCTGATCTGAAGGAGGTGATCCTGACCTCGATGCTGAAGCGGGTTGATGTTGCGGTGTTTGAGGTGATCAAGGGGGTTGCGTCCGGCTCGCCGTTGACCGGTCTCCAGACCTTTGACCTGCAACGCGGCGGGGTAGCGTATGCGGTTTCAAACCCGGCAGTTGCGCCATACCGGGCTGCTGCAGATGCTGCTGCCGACCGGATCAAGCGTGGAGAAATTATCGTGGTATCGCAGTGAATAATCGCTTAAAAGTCGGCTACAAGTCTGTCTGTGGCCCATTCGTTGCGGACAGCAGGTTTCCTAAACACCGTTGAAGAGGAGTGATCAGATGCTGAAGAAAGCGATGTTTCCCGGTAAATATCTGCAAGGGGCCGGCGCGCTGCATGAACTGCCTGCCCTGGTAAGATTGTTTGGCTCGCGGGGGCTGATCCTTGCTGCCGGTACCGCCTCTAACCGGATTCTTCCGGCAAGCGGTATGAACCTGCCGGTGGAGCGGTTTGGCGGGGAGTGTTGTGCCTCTGAACTGGAGCGGCTGGCAGCGGTGCTTGCTGCCGGACAGACCGATGTGCTGGTGGGGATGGGGGGCGGCAAGGCGATTGACACTGCCAAGATTGCCGCAGACCGGGCCGGTATTCCGGTGATCATTGTCCCCACCACCGCCTCAACCGATGCCCCCTGCAGCGGTTGTGCGGTGCTGTATTCTGAAGCGGGTGTCTTTGAGTCGGTTTATTACCAGAAATCAAACCCTGCTGCCGTGCTGGTGGATTCAACCATTATTGCCCAGGCCCCGGTCCGGTTTCTGGTATCCGGTATGGGTGATGCCCTGGCAACCTGGTTTGAGGCCCGCTCCTGTTCGTCTACCAGGTCTGAAAACGCCTGCGGCGGTCTGGCCACCATGTCCGGTCTGGCCCTGGCCCGGCTCTGCTATGACACCTTGCTTGACTATGGTCTTACCGCAAAGATTGCCGCTGAACAGCAGATCGTCACCCCGGCGCTGGAGAGGATTATTGAGGCCAACACCCTGCTGTCCGGCATCGGCTTTGAGAGCGGCGGCCTGGCAGCGGCCCACGCGATCCACAACGGCCTGACTGCGTTGCCTGAAACTCATGCCTGCTATCACGGCGAAAAAGTGGCCTTTGGGGTGCTGGCCGGGCTGCAGCTGACCGATGCTCTGCCGGAGGAGTCGGCCACGGTGTACGACTTCTGCGAACAGGTTGGGCTGCCTACCACCCTGGCTGATCTGGGGCTGCAGGAGTGCGACCGCAATCGCCTGCAACAGGTGGCGGAAAAGGCTTGCGCCCCGATTGAGAGTATCCACCATGAGGCAGGTGTGATGACGTCGGAAAACGTGCTGCAGGCCCTGCTGGCAGCCGATGCTCTGGGCAGGCACCGTAAAGGACTCTGACAATGTGTACGACAAATAATCGACTGAGGGTTATATGCCTGGTGCTGCTGTGCCTGCTGGCTGGCTGCGGCGACACAACGTCTGTTCCGGCAACAACGGTCACTGCCTCTTTTGAGTCGGGCAGTATCGGCAAGGCGGTGCAGGTTGCCGATGCCGGGTGGGATCTGACCGTTGCCGATGACAATAATAATCCCGGCCTGCCTGCGCTCTGGCGCAGCTGGTGGTATGTGCGGATGGATCATGCCGCCACCGACAGGGCAACGACCATCACCCTGAAAAACTCCGGTTGGTTTTCCTACTACCTGCCGATCTATTCCTACGATCAGCAGACCTGGCACCGCTTTGACGAGAAGGAAGTTACCCAAAACCAGAACAACGAGCTGGTGGTGAGCAAGCAGTTTGCACAATCCACGGTATGGGTGGCCCGGTTCTATCCTTATACCTTCACCGATCTGGAGGCGTATCTGCAGCGGATCGCCGGAAACCGGTTCCTTGAGATTCAGGTGCCGGGCTATTCACAGAACGGCAAGCCGCTCTACCTGCTGAAGCTGACCGATTCCAACAGTCCGGTGGCTGCAAAAAAAAGGGTGTTCATCCACGCCCGGACCCACCCGGCGGAGACCCCTCCTTCATTCCTGCTGGAGGGACTGATCAACAGCCTGCTCTCCGGCAGTACTGATGCGGCCACCCTGCTGGCTACCACCGAGTTGTATATCTTTCCGATGCACAACGTTGACGGCGTGATTGCCGGAAACTATCGCAGCACCCCCAGGTCTGAAAATCTGGAGGTGATGTGGTATCTTGACAGCACGAACCCGATTAATCTGCGGGCCGATGTGCCGCAGGAGGTTGCAATCGTGCAGCAGTATGCTAAAAAACTGATGACCGATGGCGGCCCTCCGGTGGAGATTGCCCTGAATCTGCATGCCTCAAACAGTGAGCCTGACATCCGCACCTTTTTCTTCCCCCACTTTGGACCGGTCGGGCTGGGCTATACCGCTTCCCAGGCCGCGCTGTGGGATAAGCAGCTCAGGTTTATCGATCTGCTGGCAGCCCGTTACGGTGCCGATCTGCTGGAGCCTGCCCCTGCAAACGGGGGTGCCGGTTTTGCCAACAGCCCGTTTCCTGAAACCTGGTGGTGGGTCAATTTTCAGGATCAGGTTATGGCTATGACCATTGAGATGACCTATGGCAGGGCCGGTTTTGCCCCCCGCTGGGTCACGCCGGATGATACCCGGCAGCTTGGCAGTGCTCTGCTCCGAGCCATCGGTGACTACTCTGACGGAACCGCTGCCGCAAAAACAGCTCGCAAGGCCACAGACAGCTTTACTAGCAGACAGCTACTCTATCCGGACTGGTATCCGCCCAACGCGGCTGATGAGTTGAAGTATTAGGATTGTTGCATTACTCCTTGCTGCGCACGATGAAAGAGAGACTGCCATGCAGATCCGAACAGCTACTCGTATCACCGCCCTTTTCAGTATCTTCCTGCTGCTGTTCAGCACGGTGCTGCCCGCAACTGCCGCGCTACATCCGTTGAGCATGCTGCAACACAACCGTACCACCGGGGTCAGCGATATTGACCTGACCATTTCGCTGGACTGGGACCCGACCACGGTGAATCAGAGTGTTACCCCCCGGGGGATGACTGTTGCCGAGACCGAGGCCGCAGTACGCAGCTTTGCGGCCTCCCTGTACGGTATGACCAACGGCCTGCACCGTCTGCGCACTATCTATATCCATACCAAACGCAAGTCCTGGGATACCGCCGATATCCGTTACATCGGCACCAAAGCAGGACGTTCAAACGCCAGTGTGGCTGCCTGGCAGGTGCCTAAACAGCAGGTCACCATGTATGTCTATGAGACCCAAACCGAAACAGACGACTATCCGGGGCCGGTAATGGCCCATGAGATGGGGCATTACCTTTACGGTATTTTTGACGAATACCGTGAGCAACCGGGAGCCGATGCGTACACTATTGCCGAACTGCTGCAAAAAGGGTGGCTGGACGACCCTGCCACCGATGACGACGGCACCCAGCTCTCCATCATGAACCAGCATTGGGAATATCCCAACTGGTTCTCCCACAACGGAGGCTACGTCGGACCGGCCGCCAGACTGAACACAGCCCAGTATCGCGCCTACGGAAAAAGCATCTGGGATACCTTAAGTTCAGCCCCATCCGGTGACCCTGAGTATGCCCGTCGCTACAACCGCAAGCAGTTTGAGGCCTTTATTGGTACGAGGATCACCAGTGCCGCCGATCTCAAGGCAGCCCAGAAGGGAACGATGTCCGGCTATGACAATGCCCTCAATATTGTCTGGGTTGATGCACCGGTCTTGAACCTGGTACTGCTGGACAGCGCCATCCCCGCCAGCCGCTGGGCTGAGGCCAGAGCAGGGGCCGCTGACCTGGCTCGCAACCTGCCGGCAGGGGGCTATCTGCAGGTGCAAAGCGGCAGCAGCACCGGTCTGAATCGCGACCTGATATCAGAAGCAAACCGCGCAACCAGGGCAAATCAGGCAGGGCAGCTGCAGCAAAGCAGTGTCGTGGGGCTTGAAGATGCCCTGGCTGCGGCGCTGGTTCAGGTGCGGGCCTATCGCGCAACCCTGTCGTATAATCAAGTCACGACACTCTACCTGATTACCACAGCCAACCCGACCGTCTCGGCATCGTTGATCGAAGAGCTGAAACAGCTCAACGTGGCAGCCAGAGTCTACTTCCTGGCGCCCCTGGCCGGTACTACGGCAGCCAAGGCCTCAATCCGGCCGGCGCCTAAACCGGTCAAGGCATCAACAGAGGCCGCAGCTGGCGAACAGATCTATTTAAGTCAGCTCAGCCGCGAGACCGGCGGCAGTTTCAGTACCATCAACTCTGGCGGTGAGCTGACCACGGAACTGTTTGCCGCAGCCAATGAAAGCGACGGATACGGCCTTGCGCTGCTTGGCAGCGCCGATGCACCCCGGCTTGCTGCCGGGCAGCGGCTTGAGATGCGCTTTACCGTTGGTGCCCATGATCCCCTGCCGATGATCATCATGGAGGCCGCGCCGTCTGAGATGGCCAGGCTGACCCCTAGCCTGATCGATCCGGGCGGTAAAATCATCACCGCTGCCACCACCGGGGTGATCTTTGAGGCAGATGCCGACAATGGCGGCTGGCTCTGGATGCTTGACCCGGATCAGTATGCAGGCGGTTACGGGGTCTGGACTGCGGTGCTGACTGCAAAGGAAGCGGTTAGTGATGACCTGGGTATGCTGGCAGCCGGTATCTCTCCTCTGCTGCTGCAACTGGATGTTGTCCAGCGTCCGGTGTCGGGCAACCTGCTTGAGGTGTCCCTCAAGCAGGAGCGTCCGGTGCTGCAGGCCAGGGTGCGGGCCGATATCTCTGATGAAAGCGGCACAAAGGTCCGCACCGGACTCGTGCTGGTCGATGACGGCAAAAACGGTGACCTGCGGCCCAATGACGGCGTCTACACTGTGGCCCTGCATGACCTGGTCCCCGGCGAATACAGCTTCCGGGTGGTGGCTGACGACAATAACGGCAACGCCATAGCCTCAGACCGTGGTACTCTCTTTAACCCCCGCAAGTCAGCCACTCCTGACGAGGCAACCGGACCGTTCCAGCGGATTGATGAGGAGACCTTTACCGTAGCAGCCGCTACCCCGGTCCCTGCCGGTGGAGATGGCGGCGGCTGCGCCGTGGGCAGCGGCGATTCCCGCGACCTGCTACTGGTGCTGTCCCTGGTCTTTCCGCTGCTCTGCCTGTTGATGCCGCGCCGCAGACAGCAGCAGGCGGTCTATAAACCGAAAAACGGTCTTTGAAACACAGAGCTACCGAAGAACACAGAGGAATCATGGAGACATTCAGTACATCACCGCAGGGTACCCCCTGCAGCCGCCGCACCTTTCTGAAGGGAGCGGCCCTGGCCGGAGCCGTTGCTGCCTGTCCGGCTCTGCTGGCCGGTTGCGGCAGTTCATCGGGAGAGGTCCCGCTGGAGCAGAAGATCGCCCAGATGCTGATGGTGGGCTTCCGTGGGCTGACCCTGGAAAAAAGCAACTACATCTATCGCGATATCCAGGACCACCGGATTGGCGGCGTGATCTTGTTTGATCGTGATGCCCTGCTCAAGACCTACGGTCGCAACATCGTCTCTCCGCAGCAGCTGCAGGAACTGACCGCCTCGTTGCGGGCCATCTTGCCTGCGCCCCTGTTCATTGCCGCTGATCAGGAGGGAGGCAGGGTCGTGCGCCTGAAGGAAAGCTATGGTTTTCCGCCTACTGTCTCGGCCCAGTACCTGGGCACGCTCAACAATCCGGCCATTACCCGGCTGTATGCAGACAGCATCGGCGCCACCCTGGCTGAAAACGGCCTGAACATGAACTTTGCGCCGGTGGTTGACCTGAACATCAACCCGGCCAGTCCGGCTATCGGCGCGCTGGAACGGAGTTTTTCCGCAGATCCGGACGTTGTCACCAGCCATGCCCGGATCTTCGTGGAGACCCATGACCGGAACCGGGTGGCCACTTGCTTCAAGCATTTTCCCGGCCACGGTAGCGCCAGCGTTGATTCCCATCTTGGTTTTGTGGATGTGACCCACACCTGGTCATCGCTTGAGTTAGAACCTTACCGCAGGCTGATCAACGAAGGTAATGCCCGGATGGTCATGACCGCCCATGTCTTTAACACCACCATTGATCCCACCTTACCGGCAACCTTGTCGCCGGCCTTTATCAATGGCATGCTGCGGCAACAGCTGGGTTTTGACGGCGTGGTGGTGACCGATGACCTGCAGATGCAGGGCTTAACCCAGTTCTTTGACTACAAAACCATTGTGGAGCGGAGTATCCTGGCCGGGGTGGATATCATCCTGGTCTCCAACAACCTGAATTATGACCCGGAGATTACCCCCACCACCATCAACCATGTTAAGGAACTGATACGCAGCGGCAGAATCACGGAACAGCGCATAGATCAGTCCTACCGCCGGATTATGGCACTGAAACAGCGGCTGTTTGTTTAAGGAGTGTCGACCTTTTGAGGTGCAGATATGATGTCTGAACGATTGATACCCGCTACAACAGCTGTCATCCTGCTGCTTGTGCCTTTTGCTGCCTTGGCTGTGCCTGACCTGATCTGGCACGGTCCAGCCGCCGACAATACCGCACGCCATGAGCAGGTCAGCTTTCAGGCCATGCTGCCGTCACTGCACTGTGGCGCAGTCGGGGAACCGTCCAACAGCTGCCGCCTGGGTGGCACGCTGCAGGTGCGCGGGCCGGAACAGCTGAACGGTCTGCAGGGGTATCATTGTGTTGTCCGGTATAGCTATACTGTCAAGGATGGAGCCGGGTTCCAGGTCAGATTCCAGCGGGAGGAGCCGCAGGTGCATTCGGGACAGCCGATTCAGCCGGGCGTGGCTGCGACTCAGGAAAAGACCAGGCAACGAAAGACAGACCTGCCGTTCGGCAAACCGGTGCCGCAGGAAGAGACGGTCCGACTGCGGGGCACAGCTCATCTGCGCAACTCTGTTATGCTTCAAAACGGGCGGGCGGTGGTACAGCTGAACGAAGGCGCATCGATTGTCCTGCCTGAGCAGGTCAGGCAGGTTGAGCTTGATGAACTTGACTGCAGTGCGGAGTGAAGTCTCAAACACAAAAAAGGGGAAAGGAGCTACACGGCCATGTGTAAAACCATAATTGTCCTGCCGGTCCTGATCTGCAGCCTGCTTGTATCAGCCGGTATCAGTGAGGCCAAAGAGTATCTGTTTACCGTGGGGAACAGCACCAAAAACATTTTGTGTAACCAGCTTGAGATAATAATTCTCAACAATGGACAGCAGGTTGCCAACGCCTTCACACCATCGCCAGTGGCGCCGACCAGCACCAGCCAGGCCGTGCGCCTGAAGGCTGATTACTGCACCAGTATCCGGCTGAAGACTATCTGCGCCGGTCAGGTGAATGATCACACCAAAGGCTGTTTTGGTGGTACGATTACGATCGTATCCCCAACCGAGATGATCTACTGAGTCATCCCCTGCCATACAGAATGGAAATGCCCATGACCCTTTGTCCGTTTTTTCCCACCGTTCTTTTTTGATTTTACGAATACGATGAGGTGAACGCGTGACCCAGTTACTTGTTGCGGTTGTCAATACAGCCTGTGTAATGGCGGTTGTAGCGTATCTGCTGGTACGCACCAGATTTTATACTGCCATTGTGGAAAAGTCCGATACGGTTCGCAGTCATCTCTATCTGACCCTGGTGCTCTTATTCACCTCCTTTACCCTCTATGGCGTGCTGGTCGCCATTCCGGTGGCGGGCGGCTATGTTGCCCTGGGGCATATCGGCCAGATTATCGGCGGCCTCATGGCCGGTCCGGTTGTCGGTACCGCTGTCGGTCTGATCATAGCCGTACACCGCTGGACCCTGGGCGGTTTTTCCGTGGTACCGGCAACGTTGTCCGTGGTTCTGGTGGGGACTCTGGCCGGTTTCTATGCACTCTGGAAAAAATCGACGCGGTACAACCCGTTTGAAGTCGCAGCCCTGATCGCGCTGCTTCAGCTGGGCGCTTCCGGGCTCACGTTTCTTTTAACCTCTGATTTCGATCAGGCGCTACGACTGGAAAAAGAGATCAGGCTGCCGATGACCATCGGCCATATGATCGCCGGAGCGGTCTTTATTCTGGTCATCAACAACATGCTTGAAGAACGGGAAAACCGGGCCGCACGGGAAAAAAGCGAAGGCGAGCTGAGGGTGGCACGGGATATCCAGATGAGTATGGTGCCCAAGACCTTCCCTCCTTTTCCCCATGTGCCTGAATTTGACGTGTTCGCACTGCTCAAGCCGGCCAGGGAAGTAGGGGGTGATTTGTATGATTTTTTCTTTGTCGATAAAGATCATATCTGTTTCGCCATTGGCGATGTATCAGGCAAGGGTGTACCGGCAGCCCTGTTTATGGCGGTTACACGCACAATGTTGAAATCGTTCATAAGTAATGAGGCACCTCTTGAGCAGAGTATGTTCAGGTTAAACAACGAGCTGTGCCAGGGGAATGATGCCAGCATGTTTACCACCCTGTTCTGCGGCATCCTGCAGATCAGGACCGGCGAGATAGTCTATAGTAATGCAGGGCACAACTTCCCCTATATCTATCGCAAGGACGGCACGTTAGAAGCTGTTTCATCAGCAAACAGCGTTGCGCTGGGGTGCATGGAAGAGATTCCCTACAGCAGCGGGATGATCACCCTTTCGAAAGGGGATGCGCTGATACTCTATACGGACGGCGTTTCAGAGGCCATGAATCACCAGCAGGAGCTGTTTACGGAAAAGCGGCTGGAAGCGACCATCCAGAAAAGCGTACGGTCATCATCCCGGGAGATTATCAAGACTATCATGGATGATATAGCCGTTTTTGTGTCCGGTGCAGAGCAGTCTGACGACATCACCCTGCTGGTTTTTACCTATAACGGTAGTGAATCGCCGGTTCAGGAAGGGTGAAGACAGGGAGCAGCGTACCTTGAGAGGCTTGATTTCAAAGACCCTGTTGCTGGCGTTTCTGACAGTTTTTTGCATTGCTGTGGCGGCGTCTGCGGCAGAGAAAGATCTGAGCACTGCTCCGCATGCACAAGAGGGCAAAAAGTGGCGTATCGGGTATTGCGAGAGTACCCGCTTTGTCAACTATGCCGAGCACCTCTACGCCTTGGTCAAGGGGCTTGCCGCGTTGGGGTGGCTGCAAGGGGCCGAACAGTTTCCCTATCAGCCAGGCCAGGAAGACACCCGTGCCCTGTGGGAATGGCTGGCAACCCGTGATCTGGGGCCGTACCTGACCTTTGTCGCTGACGGGTACTACAGTTATGACGGTACAAAGCAGGCGTCGCAAAAAAGAAAAACAGACGAGATTATCAGGCGCCTGAATCAAAAAAAAGATATTGATCTGATGCTTGTGATGGGCACGGTTGCGGGCAAGCTTGTTGCTGACGACAGACATAGTGTACCGGTCATGGTGTTCTCCACCAGCAACGCGGTTGCGGCAGGTATTGTTAACTCAGTGGAAAAATCCGGGCGGGACCATGTATGGGCCCACCTGTACCCCAACCGGTTCAAACGGCAACTGGAGGTTTTCCATGATACGTTTGCCTTCAAACGATTGGGGATGGTGTATGAGGATTCACCGGCTGGTCGGGCGCTGGCAGCGCTGAATGATGTCGAGGCGCTGGCCCGGGAGCGTAACTTCACTATCGTCCGCAGGTTTGTAAATGATAATCAGAAGGATAAAAACATTTTTTTCAACGACGTACATGTTGCGCACCGTAAACTGGCCGGGGAGGTTGACGCCATGTATATGACGATCTATCCGGGATCACGAAAGTTTGAGATGCTACCGGCATTGATGGAGCCGTTTTATGAGAAAAAAATCCCGGTGTTTGCGCAACTGAAAGGGGAGGTGCAGTACGGCGCCCTGATGAGTGTTGCCGATGCCGACTTTATGGGGATCGGTCTGTTTGGCGCCGAGGCGATCATCTCGGTCCTGAAGGGCAGCGCCATCCGGAATCTGCCGCAGCGGTACGAGAGTACGCCTTATATTGTCTTAAATCTTGAAGTCGCTAAAAAAATCGGCTACCGGCCCCCTTTTGATATTTTGCTGGTTGCGGACAGAATCTACCGGAAGATTGAGCGGCCTTAGTATGAAACGCCTGCAAGGTATACAGAAGCTGGCATCCCTGAAAATAATGGAGCGCTGACCGGTGCAGACCAGAAACATACGTCTGGCCACGTTGTTGGCATCTCTTTTGGTGTTGGTGGCTGTGCTGGCGTTTAACGCATGGCTGACCAAGACGGCACTGAAAAAGAACTATGTGACCTCGCTGGTGGGCAGCTATACGGTTGCAGGGGGCGAGTGCCGCAGAAAAATTGAATATGCAGTCAGGTACGGCAAGCCTCTTGATAACTTTTACGGCATGAAAGAGTTGCTGCAAGAAGTAAAACAGGATGCCGCAGACCTTGCTGATGTGCGGGTGGTGTTGCCTGATGGGAAGATCCTGTATGACCTGCAGGGAAAGACAGCAGGAACACTCCCGGACAAGCTGTACCGGGAACTTGATCTGCGCCCTGATCACCACACGACCATGGTGGTCAGGCAGGATGGGATTTACGCGCTGTTTCTCCCGATACAGGACAGCCAAAACACCTGCATTGGTCTGCTCAATCTTGTCTTTGACGAAGCTTCTGTCAATGCCCGGGTAAACGTCTTCTGGCAGCAAAATATCCGCGATATGCTGCTGGTGGCGTTGGCAGCCGTAGTCCTGCTGGCCATCCTCCTGTTTGCTGCTCCTATTGTCAGCCCAACCGGCACCATCAGAAACAAACTTATTTTCACCATCCTCCTGTCCGTTCTGGGCGTGGCCCAGCTCTACTATGGCCTCTCAAGCATTACGATGTTCAAGAACATCTATCTGGACCTTGCGCGGAAAAACACGCAACTTTCAGGCAAGATTATTCAAAAGGATATCAATCTGGTGCTGCAGAAAGGTGTGTCATACACTGATATGGCCGGGGTTGAAGCGTGGTTTGACAGCATTATGCGGATGATGAAGGAAACCGGAAGCATTTCCATTCATGATGCCAAGGGGCGAACGCTCCATAGTGCCCTGTCACCTGATGCAGGCGATGCAGGGGCATTGCTTCCCCCTGATTATAGCTACCGGCTCCCCCTTAACCGCTCCCTGAACAACGAAGAGGGCATGCTTCAGATTGTGCTTTCCAAGACCTTTATCGACAGCAAGATAAGAGACTTACAGCTTGATGTGCTTACCATACTGGTGACCTCGTCGTTTTTTGCGGTTGAGCTGATCATCTTTCTGCTCTTCCTTCTGACCGTACAGTCACAAAAAGCCGGTCTGCCTGCCTTGCCGATTGATGGAAATCTGAGTATCCGGGTTATTCGTCCGCTTACCTTTCTCTTTTTTATTGCCTTTGACATGTCCATCTCGTTCATCCCCCTGTACATGAAAAAGCTGTACGAGCCGCTATTTGGCTTGCCAAAGGATATTGTGCTGGGTCTGCCGATCTCGGCAGAGATGATCTGTATTGCCCTTTCATCCTATCTGGCAGGATTGCTGATCGACAGAAAAGGCTGGCGCCTGCCGTTTTTTGCCGGTCTGGCGGTTGTCGCTACCGGCGTGTTGCTTTCGGCACTGGCACAGAATGCCCTGGTTTTTATCATTGCCCGGGCCATTATTGGTACGGGATACGGGCTTACCCTGGTTTCCATGGAGGGCTACCTGTTGTCCGGCCAGTCCAAAGACACCCGCCTGGCTGGCTTCTCCCAGTTGTACGCTGGACTGTATGCGGGCAAACTCTGCGCTGCCGCCCTTGGCGCCATGTTGGCTGAAAGACTGGGGTATTCCACCGTCTTTTTCATTCAGATCGCCATGCTCTCGGTACCGCTGCTGTTCGCCCTCTGTTTTACCCAAAAAGACTCCCCCCTCCCTGCTGAGGCAGTTCCGGTAATCGTTTCAGACAAGGGGGCGCTTGGTCGCTTTTTAACGAACCGGCAGATCATGACCTTTTTCCTCTTGATTACCCTGCCCTCCATGGTCTGTACCGTAGGGTTTCTCTGCTACTTTTTTCCGTTGTTTGCCAATAATCTGGGGGTCTCCACCTCAAACACCGGCCGGGCCTTTATGATCTACGGGGTCTGCTTTATACTGCTTGGGCCCGCTTTGGGCAGGTTCATTGCCAAGCGGGGCAATGCCATGAACTATGTGTATCTTGCCGGTAGTACCGGGGTTGTTGCCATGTTGGTGTTCTTCTGGAAGGGTAGTTTTACTGCTGCCCTGGTTGCGATTTTTCTGCTGGGGCTTTCCGACACCATCAACTCTGTGGCCCAGACCGGCTATTTTCTTAATCTTGATGCAACCCACGCACTGGGCGAAGGCAAAGGACTGGGCCTGTTGCGGTTGACCAGAAAAATAGGTGAAGCATTGGGGCCAATTGTCTTTGGCGGGGTCTTGATGCTGGGCACGCGAACAGGCATAGGCGTTGTCGGAGCGGTCTATTTCCTGTTGCTGGTGCTATTCTTTGTGATGACCTGGTTTCATAAATCAAAAGGCGTTGAGATAAGGAGTTAACGCATGTCGAAGATATTAGATGAAGGGGTACTCACCAGCCAATCTGACCTGCAGGCATATCCTTATCAGATCATCACCCTTGATGAGGGGCACCTTGCTGAACTGATTGATTTTCAACAGTCCACCTATAACAAAATGCAGGACAAAAAACTCTACGCGCCTATTCCTGCTGAAATGATCCGCGCCGTACTTGGTGAAAAAGGACTGACCCTTGGTCTCATGATTCGGGGTAAGGTGTTTGGCTTTGTCTGCTTTTATTTCCCTGGAGATGACCAGGAAAATCTCGGAAGGGATGTCGGTCTGCCTGATCAGGAGCTTGTGAAGGTGGTCCATTGGGAACGCTGCCTGATTGATCCGGAGTTTCGGGGTAATCATATGCAGTTCCGCCTGGGCGAACTGCTTGTGGCGGCAACCAAAGCCCTTGATAAAAATTATCGCTACATGTGTGCAACCGTAGCGCCGGATAACTATCCCAGTCTGCACCAGTTATTTGATCAACAGAACATGCTGGCGGTGGCACTCAAAAAAAAGTACGGCGGGCTGTGGCGGTTTGTCTTTTTCCAGGACATCCTGCAGCCGGTCCAGCTCCTGCGTGAAGAAGCCAGGGAGGTGGACTGTACTGATTTTGAGCAACAGACCGCATTTTTTCAGCAGGGGTATTACGGGTTTCAGGCGCTTCAGAATGGTGGGCTGACAAGGATACTGTTTGCACGGGTGGCCATGAAATAACAACGAGCCAGCCAGCGCTCTTGTTCAGTAGATCAGAATATACCCGTGTGATTCAGCGATCTTTCGCACCTCATCACGATCCTTGATCCGGTAGGTTGTGCCTTCCAGGGTAAAGATAAACTCATCACCATCTTCCACCAGCGATTCCAGCAGCGCCTCAAAGGTAGCGGTTTTTACCATCAGTTTCTCCCGGTTTTTATTTCCTGATACAGCTGACACTGACACCCCTGTTCCTGCCTATGCAACTGCTCCAGAAACCGCACCATGCGCTGTCTTTGCCGCCCATGATGTGGCTCCTTGTACAAGAAAAAAATGCCCCCTGGAATGTGCATTCAAGGGGGCATTTGATCAAACCTGCTGGTCAGGTTCAGTTGCCTTCACAATTAAAGCTCGCTTCAATACGGCGATTCTTCTGTTTGCCCGCTGCGGTTTTGTTGTCCGCGACAGGTTTTGTGGGACCAAAACCTTTTGCAGTAAGACGTTCCGGGGCTATCTTGAAGTTCTTGATCAGGTAATTGCGCACACTGTCGGCACGGCGCTGGGAGAGCTTGATGTTAGCCGCTTTGCTGCCAACACTGTCGGTATGGCCCTCAATAATACTGGTGGCTTTGGGGAATTCGCTCAGGAAATCAGCGATTTTTTTCAATTCATCATGATACTTTGGTTTGATGACCGCTTTGTTGGTGTCGAACTGTACGTTGACAGCAATCGGATCACAGGTTTTTACCGGGGCTGCCTTGGGCTGGGCAGCTTCAACAACTGGTTCAGGAACGATTACCGGAGGAGGAGGCGGAGCTGGCACAGTAACGCCTATGTTTGATGCGCTGTCTGCCTTCCCGCCTGTTCCGGTGCAGACAATACTATAGGAGGTGGTATCGCCGGGGGTTACCATCATGGACCCTTGAGGCGCTACTTTGCCAATGGACGGTGTAATGGTGCATTCATCTGCATTTTCAGAGGTCCAGCTCAGCTTTGCCGATTCACCTTTCTTGATAGAGGTCGGATTGATCGACAGGGTGGCGGCAACCGGACGTGGCGGGCAGAGTGCGTTCGCTTTTTGTGTGGCCTGTTTTGCAAGGGCAGCACCCTCTTCAGTGCGACAGGACCTGAACACGTCATAGGCGTTGTTTTTTGCATCCTCGGCAGCCTTGAATTCAGCCGGGCAAATCTTGTCTTTACCAGCCTGCCGGGCTGCCTCAACAGCACGGTCAGCTTCCTGCATCTCGTAACGGATGTAGTGGCCGGGAATTTTGCCTCGCCCGGTGTTTACTTCCATGTTCGCACAGCCTGCAACCATACCGGTTGATGTGATGGCGACTAGCATCGCACAGCTTTTTACAAAAGACCGCATGTTCATA
>CAZYMK010000015.1:0-2216 GCA_964648885.1 uncultured Geobacter sp.
TGACGGCAGTGGTAAGAATACCGCTCCCCAGCGGCTTGGTCAGCACCACCAGATCACCGGGACGGGCTGTGCTGTTGCGCAGGATTGCACCGGGATGAACCGTACCGGTAACGGAGAGACCATACTTGAACTCTGCATCTTCAACCGTGTGGCCACCCACCAGGCAACAACCGGCCTGGTTGATGATCTCCTGTCCACCGGCCAGCACCTCTCCCAGCAGTTCGGGCGGCAGGCTGCAGACCGGGAAAAAGACGATGTTCATGGCAGTCAGCGGTCGTCCACCCATGGCGTAGATATCTGACAAGGCATTGGCTGCAGCGATCCGGCCGAAGGCACGGGCATCGTCAGCCGGCGGTGTGATCACATCACAGCTCTCAACCAGGGCGATCTCCGGCGTCAGGCAATAGACCCCCCCATCATCGGACGTTTCCGGTCCCACGAGCAGGCGAGGATCGGCCGGACGCACCAGTCCGGCCAGGGCTGCGGCAAGGCCCTCCGGGCCCAGCTTGGCCGCTCAGCCGGCAGCCTTCACTGTTTGTGTCAGTTTGATCTTCTTGTTGGTCATTATTTCTTTAACGCTCCCAGATAGACACGCGGTACCCGCTTGGAAATACCGCAAAACAGCTCATAAGGAATGGTTCCGGCCCACTCCGCCAACTCTTCGGCAAAAACCCGGTTTCCCTGACGGTCTTCACCCATCAGGGTCACCTCATCACCCACTGCCACGCCGGGGACATGGGTTACATCCAGCATCAGCCAGTCCATGCAGACCGTACCGGAGACCCGGGCCCGCTGCCCCCGCACCAGGGCCTGCCCCTTGTTGGTCAGCGCCCGGGGGTAACCGTCGGCATACCCCACCGGCACACTGGCGATCAGGGTACGCTGTTCGGCAGTAAAACGGCGACCGTAACTGATAGGGGTAGAAGGCTCCACCCATTTCAGCATGGCGATCTTGCTCTTCAGGCGCATCACCGGTTGCAGCGTCAGCCTGCCCTGAAAATCAGGCGATGGCAGCGCACCGTACAGCGCAATACCCGGCCGGACCAGGTTGCAGAACAGGTAATCGTTTAACAGCGCACCGGCACTGTTGGCGATATGGATATAACGGGGTGCAAAACCTGCCTTGCGTACCTGCTCCACCGCCCAGCTGAAGCGCTCTGCCTGCTGACGGGTGTAGTATTGCCCCGATTCATCCAGCTCATCAGCAGAGGCAAAATGGGAAAGCACCCCTTCCAGGTAGATGTTGGGCAACAGCTTGAGGGCATCCAGCAGGGCCGGCACCTGATCGTAGGGTATCCCCAGACGCCCCATGCCGGTATCCACCTTCAGATGGACCAGGGCCTTACGATACAGCTTGCCGGCGGCCAGATCAAAGGCCTTCAGCTGCTCAAGGGAAAAGACGGCGGACGAGATGCCGAAACCGACGCACTTGCGCTCCTGGCCGGGGTAGATACCGCCCAGCAACAGGATCGGTTTGTCGATACCGGATTTACGCAGCTGAATAGCCTCGGCCAGAAAGGCCACACCAAAGGCATCAACCCCCTGGCGTTCCAGTTCGCGGCTGATCTCCAGAAAACCGTGACCGTAGGCATCCGCCTTGACCACAGCCAGCACGGCGGCACGGGAGGGTACAGAACGCCGGATAACACCGACGTTTGCACGCAGGGCCTCAAGGTCAATCTCGGCAAAGGTAGGGCGACTGTCAAACATGATCTGCGTTCTTAGCACGATGCCGAAAGAGGGGCAATCTGAAAACTTTTGTCCAAAAAAGTAGCGATTGACGCTCTGCTGATTTTATCGTATGGTTGCCCTGCCCTGGGGGAGCCATGCAGTTTAAAAGGCTGAGACGGCAGTATGCCGGACCCCTTGAACCTGAACCGGGTAATGCCGGCGGAGGAAAGCGGCCTCGTATTCAACACACGAACATTCGGGCCGCCTGTTACCACAGTGCGGCCTTTTTTTGCATCATCAGTCTTCTGAGAGGTATCAACCATGCCGGAAAAATCTGCCTCCCTCCGTCTGGTGGTCTCACCCCCCAAGGCGCTGCGCAAGCGTTCAATCTGCGGGGTCTACCTGATCACCGACCAGCAGGAAAATCTGTATGAACGGGTGGCCCAGGCGTTGCGCGGTGGTGTCACCATCCTGCAGTACCGCCCCAAGGATCGTCCCTTTGAAGAGTGCTGCAGCGAGGGCGCTCGCCTGAAAGAGCTGTGCAG
>CAZYMK010000015.1:2226-24444 GCA_964648885.1 uncultured Geobacter sp.
AACCGGGTAATGCCGGCGGAGGAAAGCGGCCTCGTCTCCAGCACATGAACATTCGGGCCGCCTGTTTACGCAGTGCGGCCTTTTTTGTATCGAAAATCTTCTGATAGCAAATGTATTTCAAGAGGTATCAGCCATGCCGGAAAAATCTGCTTCCCTCCGTCTGGTGGTGTCACCCCCCAAGGCGCTGCGCAAGCGTTCTATATGCGGGGTGTACCTGATCACCGATCAGCAGGAAAACCTGTACGAGCGGGTGGCCCAGGCGTTGCGCGGCGGTGTCACCGTCCTCCAATACCGTCCCAAAGACCGCCCCTTTGAAGAGTGCTGCAGCGAGGGTGGCCGCCTGAAAGAGCTGTGCGGCAGATATGGTACGCTCTTTATTGTTAATGACGACCTGCAGCTGGCCCATGCCCTTGACGCCGACGGCGTACACCTGGGACAGGACGACGCTTCACCCCACCAGGCCCGTGAACTGCTGGGACCGGACAAGATTATCGGCATCTCCACCCACAACCTGGCCGAAGCACAACAGGCCGAAGCAGACGGTGCCGACTATCTGGGATTTGGCGCCATGTATCCCACCGACAGCAAGGCGGTCATCCATATTCCGGGGACAACCGGATTGAGTACCATCCGGGACAAGGTCAAGCTGCCGATCGTGGCCATCGGCGGCATCAGTCCGGCCAATGCCTGCCGGGTCATTGATGCCGGTGCCGACGGCGTGGCGGTCATTTCATCCGTACTGTCAGCCCCTCGTCCTGAAGTCGCTGCCACGGAGCTGCGTCTGCTGTTCAACCGCCATACGCCGTTCCCCCGGGGGGGAGTCCTGACCATTGCCGGCAGTGACTCGGGCGGCGGAGCCGGCATCCAGGCAGATCTGAAGACCATCACTCTGCTGGGGAGCTACGGTGCCTCTGCTATCACCGCCCTGACCGCCCAGAACACCAGGGGGGTCAAATCGATCCACGGCATCCCGCCCTCCTTTGTACGTGATCAGGTAGACACGGTGCTGTCTGATCTGCCGATCGACATCATCAAGACCGGTATGCTGCATACCCCGGCCATTATTTCACTGCTGGGAGAATACCTACAGGAACAGCCCCGCTACTATCCTCTGGTGATCGATCCGGTTATGGTGGCAAAGGGTGGTGCTTCACTGCTCGAACTGGATGCTGTTGCCGTGTTTCAGGAGAGCCTGCTGCCGCTGGCCTATCTGCTGACCCCCAACCTGCCCGAGGCCGAACGCCTGCTCAACTGCCGCATTCAGAGCGAAGCAGCCATGGAACAGGCGGTTCGACAACTACATGCCATGGGGGCTGCAAACGTACTGCTTAAAGGGGGGCATCTGAACAGTGGTGATGCCGTTGATATCCTGTTTGACGGTCAGAACATCCATCGTTTCAGCTCTGAGCGGTTCTTTACCAGCGCTACCCACGGAACCGGCTGCAGCTTTGCCTCAGCTATAGCAGCCTTTCTGGCCCAGGGTGAGCCGCTCAAAGAGGCGGTCGACCGGGCAAAACAGTTCATCACCAACGCCATACGGCTGGCCCGCCCCATAGGCAAAGGCCATGGCCCGATCAACCACTATCTTGCTGCAAAGGAAACAGACCAATGACCCAGCTTGAAGCTGCCCGCAAAGGGATTATTACCGACAAGATGAAGACCGCCGCTGCTGCCGAGGGGGTTGCCCCGGAGTTTATCCGTGACGGCATTGCCAAAGGCACCATCATTATCAGCCACAACGACAAGACCCACCAGCACGGCATCCCGCTGGCCGTGGGCACGGGACTGCGCACCAAGGTCAATGCCAACATCGGTACCTCGGCTGATGACACCGACATCACCAAAGAGCTGGAAAAGGCCCGGGTGGCGGTCAAGTACGGCGCTGATGCCATCATGGACCTTTCCACCGGCGGCCCAGTGGATGAGATCCGTCGTGCCATTGTGGCCGAGACCACCGCCTGCATCGGCTCGGTACCGCTCTACCAGGCAGCCACCGACACGGTGCGGATCAAGAAAAAGGCGCTGGTGGACATGACTGCCGATGACATCTTCAAGGGGATCATCAAACACCTGGACGACGGTGTTGACTTCATTACCGTCCACTGCGGCGTTACCCGCTCCACGGTTGAGCGGATGAAGAACGAAGGCCGGATCATGGACGTGGTCTCCCGGGGCGGTTCCTTCACCATTGAGTGGATGGCCTACAACAACAAGGAAAACCCGCTCTACGAGAACTTTGATCGCCTGCTGGAGATCACCAAAGAGTACGATGCCACCCTGTCACTGGGGGACGGTTTCCGTCCCGGCTGTCTGGCCGATGCCACTGACCGGGCCCAGATCCACGAACTGATTATCCTGGGTGAACTGACCCAGCGGGCCTGGGACTTTGGCGTCCAGGTCATGATCGAAGGGCCGGGCCATGTGCCGCTGAACCAGATCCAGACCAACATCCAGCTCCAGAAGCGGCTCTGCCATGGTGCCCCGTTCTATGTGCTGGGGCCGCTGGTAACCGACATCGCCCCCGGCTATGACCATATCACCTGCGCCATCGGCGGTGCCATTGCCGGTGCTGCCGGGGCCGATTTCCTCTGCTATGTGACCCCGTCAGAACACCTGGCCCTGCCGGAGATCGAGGATGTACGGGCCGGCGTGATCGCCTCCCGGATTGCAGCCCATGCCGCTGATATTTGCAAAGGCCTGCCCGGTGCCATAGAAAAAGACAATGCCATGGCCCGCGCCCGCAAGAAGTTGGACTGGGAAGGCCAGTTTGCCCTGGCCCTTGACCCGGACCGTGCCCGGGAGTATCGTGCCAAATCACCGGTATCCGAGCATGGCGCCTGTACGATGTGTGGTGAGTTTTGTGCCTACAAAGTGATGGATGAAGCGATGAAACGGTAGGAAAATCATGGCACGCGGATTACACGGATTTTAACTGCTTAAAAAAATCGTTTTTGATCCGCGTCAACCCGCTCAATCCGCGTCATCCGCGTGCTATTCAGTCTTTTCAGGAGCTATGGTTATGGGCGACATTACCCGCTTCGGCATCTCAATCGACAGCGACCTGCTGGAGAGTTTTGATCGACTGATCACCGGCAAAGGCTATCAGAACCGTTCCGAGGCGATCCGCGACCTGATTCGGGCTGCCCTTGTTGAGGATAAAACCGTTGCCGGTCATGAAGAGATGGTCGGCACAATCACCATGGTCTACAACCACCATGTCCGCGACCTGGCGGACAAGCTGACCGAACACCAGCACCAGCACCACCACCAGATCGTTTCTGCCCTGCATGTCCACCTTGATGCCCACAACTGCCTTGAAGTGCTGGTGCTGCGCGGCAGCAGTTCCGAAATCAACCGGATCGCCGATGAACTACTGGGTGTCAAAGGGGTCAAACACGGCAAACTGTTCTTGACCTCTTCCAACCCGGAGCAGCACTCACACTAACCCTTTGCACCATATTCTGATCCATCTCCCCCGCCGTGTTACTTTTTTCTTTTTCGTGCCCACCCCTCTGTGCTACCTTTTTAAGAAACGTGCTACAAACTCTGGCGTGCATTACGATCAACCACCGGCCACCATCACAATCAAAGGAAACTTGCATGCTCTCATTCACCAACACACAAGCTGCCTGGCAAAGCTGCGTCGAGTTTCACGGTCATTCCTGCCCTGGTCTGGCCATCGGCTTTAAGGCATGTGAAGCCGCCGCCAAACAGTTGAACCTCCAGTTTTCAAAGGATGAAGAGCTGTTGTGCGTTACTGAAAACGATGCCTGCGGCGTGGATGCCGTGCAGGTACTGACCGGCTGCAGTATGGGTAAGGGTAATCTGATCTACCGCAAGCGGGGCAAGATGGCCTTCAGCTTTTTCAAACGGGCCACCGGCGAGACCGTCAGGATTGTCCTGAAGCAGAGCTTTTCCCGTGACGGCGATCGGGCTGCAGTCCAGGAGCGAATCCTGAGTGCAGACCCGGATGAGCTGTTTTCCTATACGGTACCCGGATTCGACATCCCTGAGACCGCCAGAATGTTCAGCAGCCTGGCGTGTGAACAATGTGGAGAGAGCGCAGCCGAGCACCTGATCCGACTGCAAGAGGGGAAGAAGCTCTGCCTGGACTGCTTTGAAGGTTACTCACGGGGATGGTAATACGTACGCTCTGCATAGTGTGCTGCTGCCTGTTGTTCAGCGCAACGGTAACGTTTTCAGCCCCACAGCGGACCGTGACCGACCAGTTGGGACGCCAGGTGACGCTTCCTGCCAACGTGCAGCGGATCATCCCGCTGGGCGGGGCAGCACGCTATCTGGTCTACCTGCAGGCATTTGACCTGGTGGTGGGGGTTGAGGCGATGGAGAATCGCCAACCACCGGCCAGCAGCAGACCGTACAACCTGGCTGTCCGCAGCCGGGCCGACAAGCTGCCGGTGGTGGGTGAAGGACGCGGCAAACCGGTCAACCCGGAGGCGATCATGGCACTGCGTCCTGATCTGCTGATCACTGCCGAGGCTGACCGTGCCCAGGCCGACCTCTTGAGCAGAATAACCGGGGTGCCGGTGCTTGCCCTCAATTACGGCGGCAGAGGGGTACTGAAACCGGAACTGGTCATAGAGACCCTGGGGCTGCTGGGCAGTGTCCTCGGGCGTGAACAGCGAGCCAACCGGCTGATTGCCGAACTGGCCAGCCAGCAGCGTGAACTTGAGCGCCGACTGAGCGGCGTTAAAGCCATACCGGTCTATATCGGTGCAGTCAGCCAGCGGGGCAGCCACGGCATTACCTCCACCGATGCAGACTACTACCCCCTTGAGACAGGCGGTGCCTTGAATCTTGCAAAAAAACTGGGCAGAGGGGGCCACCTCTACATTGACAAGGAGCAACTGCTGGTCTGGAATCCACCGGTCATTCTGGTGGATGCAGGCGGCACAGAGCTGGTACGCCAGGATCTTGTCCGCAACCGTAATTTTTACAACCGGCTTGCTGCAGTACAAACCAGCCAGGTATTCCAGACCCTGCCGTACAACCACTACCACACCAATCTTGAACTGGCCCTGGCCAACAGCTGGTATGTTGCAAAACTGCTGCACCCGCAGCGATTTGGCGACATAGACCCGACCCGCAAGACCGACGAGCTCTGCCGCCTGTTTGTCGGCATCCCCTGCTATGCACAGCTGCAGCGCGAGTTTGGCGGTTTCGGCCCGCTGCAGCTGCAGACCAGGTCCGCTGATGGCCGCTAGTCATACTACAGACCAAAGCAGCCTCTATGGTCGCCTGACCGCCCATCGCCGCCTGATCCTGCTGGTACTGCTGCTGGCACTGCTGCCGGCAGCACTGCTTTCGCTCAAAATCGGTTCCTACCAGATCAGCAGCAGCACCATCATCAGCACCCTGCTGTTCGGCTCCGAAGACAGCCTGATTTCCCATCTGATCTTCAACATCCGTCTGCCCCGCACCCTGGCCGCCCTGCTGGCCGGGGCCGGGCTTGCCCTCTCCGGCAGTGTCATGCAGACGCTGCTGAAGAATCCGCTGGCTGCCCCCTCAACCCTGGGAGTTTCTCAGGGAGCTGCCTTTGGCGCTGCTGTTGCCATTATCCTGCTGGGCAGTGGCCAGACCTTTACCGTTGGCAATGAAGGGGTGCTGCTGGGAAACCGCAGCCTCACCGCCCTGTGTGCCTTTGCCGGCGCCTCACTCAGCACCCTGGCGATCCTTGCCATCGCCACCAGCCGCAGGCTGGCTGCTGAGGCCATGATCCTGGCCGGTGTGGCTATGGGGGCGTTTTTATCGGCCTGCACCATGCTGTTGCAGTACTTTGCCAGCGACCTGCAAGTGGCAGCCACCCTGTTCTGGACCTTCGGCGACCTGGGCAAGGCGGGATGGCAGGAAAACCAGGCCATGGCCCTGTTACTGGCAGTGGTTCTGGGGGGCTGCATCTGGAAAGGCTGGAGCTTGAACGCCCTGCAGTGGGGCGATGAAACCGCCCATTCGCTGGGGGTCTCACCTGCACAACTCCGTTTGACCGGCATGCTGCTGACCTGCCTGCTGGTCTCGGTCATCACGGCCTTTCTGGGGATCATCGCCTTTATCGGCCTGATGGCGCCCCACCTGATCCGTCCGTTCATCGGCAGTGACCAGCGTTACCTGCTGCCCGGGTCCGCACTCTGCGGCGCCCTGCTGCTGCTTGCGGCCGACATTGTCTCCCGCACGGTGCTGGCGCCGGTGGTGATTCCGGTGGGCATCATCACCTCCTTTGCCGGAGCGCCGTTATTCCTGGCGCTGCTGCTGCGCAGGAGGCCCCCATGCTAGAAGTGCGTCAGCTCAGCTTCAGCTACGGCATCCGGCCGGTACTGCACGACATCTCATTCAGCCTGCAACCGGGCACACTGCTCTCGGTCCTGGGTATGAACGGCTCCGGCAAATCCACCCTGCTGAAAATTCTGGCCCGTCTGCTGCGGCCTCGGCAGGGCCACACCCTGCTTAACGGCAAGGATCTTTCCCTGCTGTCAGACAGTGAGCGATCCCGCGCAATCGCCTACCTGCCCCAGACGGTTCCCCTCTCTGACATAACCGTATTTGAAGCGGTGCTGATCGGCCGCAAACCGCACCTGGGATGGCAGATACAGCCTGAAGACCTGCAGGAAACAACCCGGATGCTTGATCTGACCGGTCTTGCCGACTATGCCGGACGCAAGACAACGCAGCTTTCCGGCGGTGAACTGCAACGGGTGGCCATTGCCCGCACCCTGGCCCAGCAACCTGCGGTACTGTTGCTGGACGAACCGGTTAACCACCTGGATATCCGCAGTCAGATCGACGTGATGGACCTGATCCGAAATCTGACCCTGCAACTGGGGATCGCCACCATTGCGGTCATGCATGATCTGAACATGGCGCTGCGTTTTTCAGACCGCTTTCTGCTGCTGAAGGGAGGAAGGGTGGCGGCGTTCGGCGCCTGTGACGTGATTACTGAGCAGACGATCCAGGACATCTATCAACTGCAGGTGGTGCTGCAGCAGGTGGGTGGGCTGACGGTGGTAGTACCCTGCCCTGACCAGGAACCGTCTAAAGCAGCTCCTCAATTCGGGTAAGCCCCTCCAGCGCCCCGCAGGCCAGTCCGATGTGGGGCGCTGCTATTTCAGGCTCTCTGACATTGATCCTGATCACAGTTGCCTGCTCATGATTCCAGCCGATCCGTTCCGAGGTTGCCCGGATAGTGGGTATTGCCGTACCGGCCCCCATCTCGATCACCGCAATCCGCTTGCCCTGCTGCTCTTCCATGAACTGCCGGAAACGACGCTCCTGATCATGGGTCCGCTGAGACAGCCAGGACCAATCCCCGAACATCAGGATATTGGGACGACTGACCACCTTGCACCGAGGACAGCGGGGAATATGCCCGGCCCGCATGGTTACCTGATCAACCGGAATCTGCTCGTTGTTGGGCCAGATGGTATCGCAGCAGGGGGAACTGCATTGCAGCCAGTGGATCGAACCATGCACCTCCAGCAGGTGGTCATCAGCAAAACCGGCTTTCTGAAACTGGCCGTCCACATTGGAAGTGACCATAAAATACGGAACGGATTTTTCGTTGATCCAGCGTTTGATAATCCCGAAGCCGGCATGGGGAACCGTATCACGGTACAGGTTGGTGCGGTGACCGTAAAAACCCCAGCCAAAGGCAGGATCGCGCTGAAAATGTTCAGGGTTTGCGCATTCCACAAAAGAGACCCCCAGCCGAGCGTAGGGTGGATAGGCCTGCCAGAAGCCTTGATTACCACGAAAATCCGGCAACCCCGAATCAACCCCCATACCGGCACCGGCGGTAACCACAAAGACCTCCGCAGCACGTATCACCTCTGCAGCACGAGCAAACATAGCAGCACCTCCGGTTACAGCCCGTCTATTGACGTCACAGCCAAATTGGTATACAAGTTTCTTCCTTGCGCCATCTTAGCTCAGTCGGTAGAGCAACTGATTCGTAATCAGTAGGTCAGCGGTTCGATTCCGCTAGGTGGCTCCAGTAAAATTAAGGACTTGGCACATAGATGCTGAGTCCTTTTTTGTTATCTTTTGGATTCGGTATCCTTTCAGTATCCTTTGAAGGCCTTGCTGCATCTTACCAGTCATCACCGGCCAGGGCCGCAACATGCTACAGAAAGGGCGCAGTAATCGGCTGCCTAATGACACTACATGAATTGAAATCGATCATCCACGACAAAAAAAGCCGCCCCGATTTGGAGCGGCCTGGGTCAGCCGGTTATGCTTTTGACAGGTCAACACAAATGCCGTTGCTGCAACAGCCTGCTTGCGCCTGCAATGATGAGTTGCGAATCACGGATTGAAATGGTCTTGTCAGCGATCAGGGAAAACAACTCTACATCTGATAGATGTTCCATGCTGGCTGCTGCGTCCGCGTCCATCTGATTGTCAAGCGCCGCCAGTAATGCTCCGTTGTTAAAAATCTCTTTCACCTGCTGGTCAATAGTTGCCATTTGTTCTGCCTCCTGCCTGGTAATTGGTGCCGTGTTAGCACGCTTTCAGGGTGGCATAACATCGTGGCGCTGTCAATGAAATACAATAAAAACAGTTAGTTATAAACCTTGATGATATTCAATGCGTTCATTGTTGACACCCCCGTGGCGTACCCCTAGCCCCGCTGCGCGACCGGGCGGGTCATCTTTTTCAACGATGAGCCCCCGCAACCTCGCGCCATTTTTGAAACCTCGGCTGCCCACACTGCTCCGTCACAGAAAAATTGAAGTGAACCACTTGCCTGTTCTCCTATCAGTGGTATGCTGCTGCAACGTATACACAATCTTCTGATACTCAGGACGTTCCATGTCGATCTTCTTCTGGCGAAACAGTAATAAACGTTCAGCCGCCGCTGAACGCAGGCAGGATAAAGAACAGCACATTATCACCATGAGCGGCAGAGACTTTGGCGAACTGTTTACCTGCTCTGCAGCACTCAAAATCTGGCTGCCGGAATCAACTGAAAAACAGCTTCAGGAAATGTCCCGTTTTATTGATATTTCGTTTTCCGACATAGTTCGGCAAATCCTGTTCATCCATCTGTACGGTCGCTATGATTTTCTGGGGTATGTTGAGAGGAGGCTGCACACTTTTTCTGAGCCTGAGGTTGTTGAATGTAAAATGCAATTCAGTATTTGTGACCCTCCAGGTTTTGATGCTGATGCTGCGTGGGCTGAATTAGAACGTGAATTGTCTGAACCGCCCAAAGAAAAGCCGGTAATAGCAACCAGAGTATGCTTGCCGGAACGGATGAAATCAGATTTGACCGCCCTGGCGGAGAAAAAATACACCACGGTTTCCTCTTATTGCAGGGAGGTAATTATCACTCATCTGATGGGGGCCGCGTCTGCAGTCCCAGAGTCACCGATTAAAGATCAGGAGGGTTTTGAGTAGTTTTTAATGAGCGGGAAGGTGTGCCGCAATGCTTAGCCGAGATGGTACCCTGTGTGCAGGAAACACATCTTTGCATAACAGGGGGCATTATGAAAAAGCTGATTTTTGCAGTGTGTCTGGTCGCAGTGGCAACGGTTGCACAGGCTGATCAATATGTAAATGGCTACACTCGGCAAGACGGAACCTACGTCAACGGGTATACCAGAAGCACCCCGGACAGCAGTTACAACAATAACTTCAGCACCCGTGGCAACGTCAACCCGTACACCGGCAGCTACGGCAGCAGCAGCCCGACCTATAATGACCGCTCACCCAGTTACAATCAAGAGCATTACGGCAGCCGTAACACCTACAGCAGCCCCTACGGTACCAGCAACAACTCCCGCAACAGTGGGCGGCGGGGGTGGTAAATGGCACGGTCAGACAACAACGCTTTTGATGTTACCGTTGATCGGAAAGAGTTGGCTGCTGCGCTTGAGCGGATCAGAATACTCAACAAGGGTAAAAAGCCCTTTGAACTGACGATGTCGTTTGAGGACAGCACGCTGGTCATGATGACGCCCAAGACAACCAAGACCGTGGCAGGTAGCGGAACAGCAGACGTGCAGATACAGATGTCGGGGCCGGTACTGGTACGAATGGCAGCGGCGTTTTCTGATTCAGCCACCATCAGGTTTTTGCTGGATGGGGATCATATCAGGATTGAGCGGCTGACGTTGCCCTGTGCTGTAATTCAGGCAAGTTGACTCAAATATCAGAAAAATGACAGGGCCTTCATGCGATATGCCATAGGTGACATACACGGCGGCTTGCAGACCTTCACTGCACTCCTTAACAAACTTCATCTCAGGCATCATGACCGGCTGTATCTGCTGGGTGACTATGTGGATCGCGGTAATGACAGCAAAGGGGTGCTTGATGCCATCCTTCGCTTGAAAAATGCCGGCTATGATGTGCGGCCTGTTCGGGGTAATCATGATGATATGATGCTACGTACCTTTACACAGGATCACGACGATTATTCATGGTATTGGATGAAGGGATGGGGAGTCAGAACGCTTGAGAGCTTCCAGGTTGGGGACATGGTCGAGGTACAGGCCATCTATGTAACCCTGCTTGACAGCCTGCCGTATTTCTACCGAGATGAAAACTATTTCCTTGTCCATGCCGGACTGGATATGACTAAAGACGACCCATTGACCGAGACGGAACCGGCCCAGATGCTTTGGGGCGATGCTTCGTTGCTGGATACTGGCAAAGAGCTTGGAGACTGTATTCTGGTAACGGGGCATAAGATCAGGTCAATGCAGCAGATTGAAGCCTCATTAGCAACCAGGCATATCCAGATTGATAATGGGGCTTACTCAGGCTATGACAACCTTGACCCGTCTATTGGCTGCTTGGTGGCGCTTGATCTGGATACAATGGAATTGACTGCCCAGCGATGGCTGGATGGGGAGGCAACAGAATAGTGGATAATGAAAACATCACGCAGGCCTATTTTGATGATATTCAGCTGCAGATTCTGCATGAAATAAGCAAAGCCAGGGTCAGTGTCCATATTGCCGTTGCATGGTTCACTGACCTTGAAATCTTCGATTTGCTGTGCAAGAAAGCAGCAGAAGGTGTCAGAGTCGAGCTGCTGATTACCAAAGATTCCATAAACCGCAACAGCCCCATTGATTATCAGCAACTGGTTGATGCTGGCGGCATGTTTATGATGGTAGGCGATAAAAAACGCCGCTCTACCATCATGCACAACAAGTTTTGCGTTATTGACGCAATAACCGTCATCAACGGATCGTACAACTGGAGTAAGCAAGCCCGTGAAAACTGGGAGAACATTGTTGTCATCCGTAATGCACGGCAGGTTGCTGCCCAGTACCTTGAAGAGTTTGAAAACATCATCAGCCATGAAGCAGGCCAGGCAGATGGTAAAGTGGACTACGCCAAAATATCAGCACGTCTTGAGGCCTTGCGTAGTCTGTTAGATATTGAGGATGATGACGATATCGCGCTGCAGCTTGCCAAACTGAAAAAAATCATTCCTCCAGATGATTCGGCATTTCTTGAGCCGCTTGCAATCATTGATACCATTGAGAATGGCAACTACACCGGGGCGCTGAACCAGCTCAATCGCTATGTAAACGCACACAAGCAGGTGGCAACCTATATCGACCCGGAGGTTCCGGCCTTAAAAATAGAGCTTTCAGCGCTTGAAATGCAGATTGAGGCATTGCAGGCAGAAAAAGCTGATGCTGAAAAGGCGTTGTTCAACTACCACTATCGCTACAACGTTGAGCTTGGAGAACTGGTGCGCAGGGTTCTGAAGTTGCGGGCCGAAAAAATAAAGGCTGAAGCGCAGGAACAGCCGGAAAAACGTGCAGAGTATGAAGAGGCGCAGCAGGATGCTGACAACTTTGAACAGGATTACGAACAATCATTACAGCAGCAGCAATTCAGGATCACTGAAGCAGAACAGCTCGAATTAAAGGCGCTGTTCCGCGCCTGCTCCAAAATATGCCACCCTGACTTGGTGTTGGCACCAGAGCAGAAAGAACAGGCTTCAGCTATTCAGGCTCAACTGAATGAAGCCTACGCACAAAACGACATAGAGGCTGTCAGAAAACTGCATGAACAGCTTAAATCTGGCATTTTCACGCCACTTAACATGGCCGCCAGTGATGCGCAAAGACTGCATCAGCATGTGGTATTGCTCAGAGGCAGGGTAAGAGAACTGTCCGTCACCATCTATGAGCTGCGCAACTCCACACCATACCGAAAAATTGCATCAATCGAAAACATGGACGAACACTTTGCAATCCTGAAACAGCAGCTTGAAGCAGAGCTTGCCTACCTGGAAACCCCGCGTGAATGATTCACAACTTCCCATACCCAGAGCAAGCAGCAAAATTGCCTGCATTGCCACCCAGCAGGCAATCACCACCAGGCTGCATAACCATATTATGCAACGGCAGGGAGATGATGCAGTGCTGGTGCCTCAAGCGGTTAAGTTTTCGTTTCCAGCACTAACGGTTAAGCCTGGTGATGACTTCTTAATCGTCAGCCGCGCTGAACAAGAACGTATCCAGATTTGGAATCTTCAACAGAGGGTCTGCATTAAGGAATTTAATATCAGAGTCATAGCTGTAGCGTTTTCAGAAGACGGACAAATCTGTATAACTGGAGGAGCCGAGCTTCGATTATGGAATACTGTCAAATGGGAGAGCAGGGTTATTCCGCTTGAGCTAGAGTCTGAAATTACAGCTGTCGCTATATCTTCTGACAAAAATCATGCCTTGGCTGGTAACGATGCTGGCTCGATATCACTCATAAATTTGCAGTCTGGTCAGCAAGTGCTTACTTTTAAGGAGTCTTCAGACAAAGTTTTGCGTCTTTGGTTTACTCATGACGGACACATTCTATCATATACAGCTGATCACATAATACGTTCTTGGAAAAGGTCTAACGGTCATCTTGTAAAGTCAAAGTCTTGCAGTCATAATTTTTTTGATTGGCAACTGCTTTACTCAAACGATGATGAGCCTGCCGTGATTTTAGCTTCAAGGAAAGAGGTTCTGTTAAAATATAGTTGGATAGAAAGGCGCACACGTCGTTTTGACGTCGCATCTTATGGATATTTCATTAGATACGTTACACTAACATCTGATCATAGGCGTTTGCTGGTAGTATGCAGCGGTAAAGTCATATGCTGGGATGTTGAAAGTGGAGAATGTGTTCGTAAAATTGATGTTCCTGCCGAGGGTCATCGACAACCTATTGCCTTGCTGCAGGATAATATACATTTTGTTGCCAACAACTATCGCCTGAGGAGCTTGGCTGTTTGGAATATTGAAACAGGTGAAAAGGTGGCTGAATTTGGCCATGCATTCCTTGAAGTTAAAGACATTTCTAGTGATGGAGATACTGCTATTCTGTATGATCATATTAGCAACTCAAATTACTTGTTTTACAACCTATGTTTAATTCCGGTTGAATTCAATGATATTCCGTTTGTTGCAAAAACTATCAAATCTAATTCGCTGTCTATTGTTGGTGCCGAAATTGTTTTTTATAAAGGTTGTATTTCAGGATACGATTATAAACTGATGGTAAAAAGTATTTATGATGATCATATCAAAGATAAATATCATACCTATTTGCCATTTGCAAAAACAGATGTCGGTTGTATTGTAGGATTTACTATTTCTGTAGATGATAAAATGGTTTTAACTCGTAGTAATAATAATGGACACGGTAAGATTTGTTTGTGGTGCGTAGTTTCTAAGAATGAAAGTTCTAAGCTATGGGAGTGGGAGTCTGATCAACTATTTTCTGGAAGAGTAGAGCTATCACCTGATGCAGGGCTTTCTTTTGCAGCCGATCAAAATGGAATTAATATTTGGGACAACCGTACTGGAAAGTTGTTGGCGACAGCTCCTACAGATAATGGCCCTAGCAATGATTTCTGTATCACCCCGGATAGTAAAAAAATGTTGTACTGTAACGATGGGGTCTGCGTTTGGGACATTGAACATGCTACCCCTATTTTTACCTTCACTGGTCACGGTAATGTAGGTGTTTCATCTGTTGCTGTCAGTCCTGATGGGCTGCTGGCTGCATCTGGTGATTATAAAGGTATCATCCTGTTGTGGGATATTACAGATGGTTCAGTACTGACCACATACCGCGGACATACAAGGTCAGTGAGTAAAATTGTGATTATCCCTGAAAAGGGTCTGCTGGTAAGCGGTGCAGGTGATGGCACGGTACGGTATTGGGATTTGTCATCCGGTAAAGAGCTTGCCCGCTGTTACATGACCAGAGACGCAATGGTTACCGTTACCCCGAACAAACGGTACGACGCGCCAGACGGCAGATGCCAACACCTGCGATGGACCATTGACAACAAGAGCTACCCACTTGAATACCTGAAAGACCGCTATTACACGCCAGGCTTGCTCAAGTCGGTACTTGATGAGCATAGCGCAGGCCATCAAAAAGAGAAACACGACACGTCTTGGGGAAAACCTGTAGCTAATGAGGGAAGTAGGAAACAGCCGTCAGCGAAACAGAAAATACTGATGGAGAAGGTGAGCAAGTATCCTCTATCCAAGAAAAAGATGCTGCAGAAGTTCCTGAAGGAAAGCCACGCTTTGAAACAACAACCGAAGCTGACGCAGCACCAGGCAATGCTACTGAAAGAACTGAGTCCACACCAGAGAGAGGTGTTGATGAAGGGGCTGGCAGCCAAGAAGGAGCTGGCACGCAGGGCCGCTTTGAAAGAGCAAGTGAATCAGGAGAGCAGCAAGGTGATATGAAGACCTTTCCAGACCCACTAGAGCAGTCGCAACCGCCCACGCCGGAATTGTTGGCGCAGTTCGCACGACAATCGCGTGATGCAATCCGCATGACAGAAGCTGACAGGCAAGCCCAGGAGGAAATATATCTGTCATTTTCCGAGGGGTGCCCCGATGGAGAGCTTCAGCCGAGGCCAGCAATCTCCCCCACGGGGAAACTGATTGTTGAGCTTGTGATTAAAGATTCAACGAGCTATTGGCTTGATGACAGTCACCCGGAGTTGGACATTGAGGACTGGGTCAGAAAGATCGCCTACCGAACAACAAGCACCTCAGAGTTTTTTCATGTACTCAGGACCATACGCTATCCATCAGATGCTCCCGGAATCATTTCAGGTGCTCAGGTGGTGAGTTCTGCGTTTGCACTAATGAACAGTCAAGGCCAGCCATATAAGAAGATAACCGTGTACCCGCCTGAAGACGGAGAACGCCTTGCCGTATGCACGGAGATGCTGGAAGCTACCTTGGATTCGGAGAGATCACAACCAGAATCATAGCTGCCGACGGCACAAGTAAATCAGTCACTGTTGCCCGTTATTTTAACCCTGACGGAACAGAAAAACCCAGCACCGAATGGCAAGCGCAGTAATCTGAATAAGCGTCAGTGGATTCAGGTGAGGACTCAATTATTCAAAGACCTATATGGAGATTGGGAAAATGGCGGACTTCGACTGGAAAACTTGGATAGAAAAGCTGGAGAAGACCAAGGACGTGAAGGATATGCAGAAGGTGATCGACAGTTTGCCGGAATCGTTGATAGAAACGGGGAGCCAGTTGTCTTCTATCACGGAACCGCAGACGACATCGAAGCCTTTGATTTAGACCATCCAAACAGAAAAGACACTGGATGGCTTGGCAGAGGTGTGTATGGCTCAAGCGATGCCAGCCTTGCCAGCTCTTACTCTAATATCAAGCGAGGCAGCGCTTATCCAAACGTAATGCCGTTGTTTATGGCGGTTAAAAATCCATACATTGCCGATTTGTCGTTAAAGCAAAAGCTAAGAAATGCCCCGCAAGGCATCAAAGATAGATTTACTGCCGTATTGCAATCCAAAGGTTTTGATGGGGTATATCTTAGATACTCAAATGGCACAGATGAAATAGTCGCGTTTAACCGAAAGCATGTTAAATCCGCAACAGGCAACACCGGAGCATTTGACGGCAGCAATCCTGATATACGCTTCTCAATCCCCGGCAACAATGCAATACTGAATAACAAGCAGTCAGACATCCTTGATCCACAAGCGGAGGCACGCAATGCAAGAGGAACCGAAAGAATCCTGGGAAGATTACGGGAGGCGGATGAAGGAGATAATGTCTCGTCAGCAGCCGCTTACATCAGAGAGGTTTTTCAGGAACTGCTCGACCGAGGTCCGAAAGCCCGGACAGGCAATCAGTGGCAAAAAAGACCCCAAAGCCTGAGACTGCGGAAGTGGGATGCGGAACGAAAATATCTGACATCTCTTGCCGTCAAGAACCCTAACGGCCTGTACCAGAACGGCAAGACGGACAAAACAAGAGCGATGGCTTGACACGTTCTGGGCTGCAATTGCCCAGCTTGGTACAAGCACATCGCTCTTATGGTTCAAAATACACCGTGTTGTCTGAATAGTCAATCGGTCCCGTACAATGTACAATGTACGATCTGAATAATAGTGGAGCGCTGACGTGAGGGAAACGGTCAAGCTCCGCAAGTGCCTGCCTGATCCAGAGAAAAAACATGGGGCCGGAATTCCAAGCCACTTTGCGTCAATCCTCCTTGCAGGCTTCTTGCAGGCAATCAATAACAGCACGCCAGTTCTCAACGCTCAGTTGAACACCCTGCTTGGCGGGCCTCCATTCTCCGGCGCTTTCATGCCACCAGAACAACCGAAGGTCCAGGACCTTCAACCCCTGCCACCTCTTTTCCGTAAGTCGCAATAGCTTGGCGCCGCATGGCCCTTCGGCAAGTATCTTTGGTTCCATTTCTGCAGTCATGTTTTGTACCTCCTTCAGAACGGGCATACAGGACAAAGCCCGTTAATAAGTTGTTGGCCGCATTGCTGGCAAGCGCCGGTTGTCGGTGCCGCTTTTGTCGTCGCTTGCTTCCGCACCAAGGCTGCAATGGCTTTCTTTGCTTCGGCCTCGCTCTGGTTGCCTTGCTGTCTCGCTGTCGGCTTTTCATTCCCGGCTGGTCGTGGCGGCCTCTGCTGCTTCAAGGTAGTGATCTGGTCGGCAGTAACGCCGATGTTAGGGCGCGGCGGTTTACCCTCAGCCTGGTAGATGGTTATTTCTGCTCTGCCGGATAAGCTGAGGCTATCGCCTTCCTTCAGCTTTGCCAGTGCTTCAGCCTGTTGCCCAAATGCCGTGACATTCACCCATGCTGTTGCCTGTGGACCGTCAACCCTGATCGTGGCGTATGTCATGGGGTCGCCGTTCTTGGTGGTTCTGGTGGTTGGTGCTTTGTGGATTACACCTGATGCGAGTAATCTCATGGTCAGTCCCTTTCATGTTCTTTTAGGTGATACCCTACACCGCCGACATTACGGACAATCGGACACCCTTATAGGGTGTTGTCCGTGTCTGTCCGTGTAATCTTCGGACAGTGTCCGTGATTGTCCGTAAATTGTCCGTTGTCCGTAACTTGTGCTAACACGTCAGCCTGCCACTGGGGGGAGGGTATTACCTTGTTGTCGGTGATCTCAATAAATGCAGTCGTCTCAAAATCATTGCATACACGGGTGAACCCACGCTCAGAAGCGTTGCCATGTGGGCATATTTCATAGAAACACTGCCGCCAGTTGTGGGTAGTCGTGAAATATCGCCCGTCCACCATTGGTGGTTGAGCCAGACAGGCGTTGATAAGAGCCTGTTTCGCTTCAGGGACGTATTTTTTCTTCGTCAGGTCTTTGCCTGTCGGCTTGCTTGTCATCGAATCTTTAGCGGCATATTCCACAATGCACGATGTGATTTGCTCCCCGAATTCGTCTGTGCCAAGTTCAACCTCATGGAGGCTGAATGATATGGGGGCAGGCTCGGAGGCATCCTTCATCTTGATGAACTTCAAGCTGTCTTTTGTGACGGACATTTCAAAGTCATGGGCTGCTGTCTGAGATGATGAACCACGGGGCCGGTCTTTTTCGCTGTTGCCGGTGTGGTGCACAATCATGGCAACAGAACCGGGAAATTCGGCGCGTAGCCTGTCAACCCGCTTGATGAATGTCATCATGTCTTTGGTGCTGTTCTCGTCACCGTCAATGTGACGTGCAAGCGTATCAATCAGGATCATCCGGCAGGGGTGGCCGGTTTCCTGCTCTGCCTCCCTGATTTCTTCGATGACCGCTTGTTCATCGGCACACAGGTCAATCGTTTGTCGTGAAAGCCTGAACAGATCAAGATTGCGGGTCCCGTAATGTTGAGACCATGCGCGGACACGGCGCTGTAAGCCCTCATGACCTTCACCGGCAAGGTACACCGCAAGCCCCTGTTTTACCGGCTTTTCGTTCCAGTTCATGCCGGTTGCTACTGACAGGCCCATGTCCAGCGTGAGGAATGATTTACCAGCACCAGAAGGGCCGAACATCTGGCCGGTGGTGTTGGCCTCTAGTCTCCCGTGAATCAGCCAATCAATCTTGACCTCACCTTGCAGGCAGTCATTGCCGGAAATGAACATTGTCCGTCTGCTGGTGGCAGGGGTAGACGCGGGGTCGGCTTCTAAAACAGGTTCAGCGGCTTTCTGTGGGGCTTCTCCGTATCCCTGCCTTGCCAGTTCAGCAGCAGCAGCCTTGAAATCACCTGCATGGTGAAGAAGCGTGTATGCTGTAAACAGGGTGTAGCCGTTTCCACCTTGAAGGGGCGCGGCTTCTGGTGCGCTGGTGTGACAGTAGGCAACCTTGTCCGGGAACACGGTCAAGCTGGTCCCGTGAGTTTTGCCAGGTCTGGTATAGTGGGTATGACCTGATGCGTGAGAATACTTCCAGCCAAGCGGTAACAGCAGATCGTCCCAAGAGGCCCTGTTGTTGTAGTCATCACCGGGGCGGGTGCCGGTGGTGGTATCCACCTTTACCGATTCAACGGTGGGTATTGGCGAGAAATCAGCCGGATCAATCATGCAGCCGGACAGGTGGCGGCATTGGTAGTGCTGCTCACCTCCTGGAGGCACAGCGGGGAGATAGTAGAACTGAGCAGGCTTGCGTGATTCCGGCGCAACGTGACTATTCAGCCGGTGATTCAACAGATCAATGATTCTGCCAAGTGTGGCTGCAATGTCTGACTTGATCGGGCTGGACAACGCAAGATATACCCGCAGGCGCGGCTTTTCTGGGTGGTGGCTGAAGCTGGTATGAACTACTGCTTCAAAACCATCCAGACGGGCGCAGACTTCGTCAAAGCTCAGCACTCCATCATCAAGATCAACAGCAACCATTGAAAGTGCTTCGAGGTCGGCTTTCTTCTTGGTCCCCGGCTTGCTGAATATCCCGCAGATAAGGCCGGGGCCGTCTTTCTGCCTGTCACGGCTGGACTTGTCAGCATTCAGGTATTCATCAAATGAAAGGTTTCCCCGTACCTTTGGATTTTGAAGTGATGCGACAAACTCCGGCCAGGTGGTGGCAAGGTATGCAGGGTTGTTGTCGGAACGGTGCTTGACGGTTGATATTTGCAGAGTGTCGGCTTGCTTGTGTGCCGGGGGATCAGCAGGTTGAACCGTGTTAACACGCGCCAGGTATTCAAGGCACTGCTGCTTTGACCAGTGTTGACGGATTTTTGTTGTTGGTCGGCCAGCAGCCTTCTCCATATCGCCGCAGATTTTACGCAGCTCACCGACTTTGAGCTTTGAATAATCTGACATCACCGCACCCCCTTCAACTTCTTGAAAAGGAGGTTGCGGCACGAAGCGAACCGCTTGACGTTCAAGGTCAGATCACCGGCAGAATAACGGGCCAGCAGGTTGATGGTCAGCTCATCCCCAGGCAGTTCAAAAGTGGCGAGCTGGTCCCCGTCTCGGAAACATATCTCAGGCTGGTGACCGGTTGCGGTCATGACTGCTGCGGCTACGTCTATGTCTTGGGTGTAGATAGGTCTGGGCATGGCTACACCCCCGACTTGCGGCGGCGACCGCGTTTAATCTCAGGGGCAACTACAGGTGGCCGCGTGATTCCTTTTCTGGATTCGAGCCAAGCCAACAGTTCGGATTCTTCCCGGCCAACGCTTTTGTCGCCGAGGTTTATGCTTTTGGGAAATGCCGGGTCCTTACCAAGCCGGTGGAGGGTAGCGCGAGAGATGCCGAGCATCTCGCACTGTTGTTTTGGTCGTAGAACTTTTGTCATTGTTGGGTTCTCCTGTCGGACGCATGGCACAAAAAAGGCGTAAGCGTACCGAAGCTGTTAAAAGCCTTGGTTCGCCTACGCCCTGTTCGATTCTTTGCCGGCAAATACCGGGAGAAGGAGAGGCCCGCTAGGGTTGTGCGGCAGCAGTTCAGGAAATCAATCCCGCAGGTGATTTAACCCTCTGCCCCGCTCCGATGTTGTACCGCTAGGTCTCGACCTCCTTTTTCTGGACTATGCCGTTGATCATCTCAATGACAAGATGTTTGCATCCTGATGAGGTTTTGCAGCGTTTCAGTATTTTGGCAACTTCTGCTATAGAGGTCTTGGATGCAGGGTTTGTTCTGCACAAGCCCTTGCCAACAAATGTGTAAACCACCTTGCCGGTATAAAATGGCTGTCCTGTCACTGCGTGGGATGCCTGCATTAAGGCCGTGTTTTGTTCGTTGTATATGCTCATGTTTCAAACGGTAGCATCACACACAAAAGGGGTCAATAGCAATATATGGTATACAGTGAAACAATTTAAACAACATATTGTGCAGGGTCATGCAGCCCGTTTTTTATCTCTTGCTGCCTCTATGCTGGCAACCTTGCTGCTGGTCCCGTGGATAATGGCCGACAGCTTCCGGTCCCATGCCTCCATTGCCTGCTGCTTCTCGGCTTCATACTTATGCCGGTTGTATACCTTGATGACCCCCTGTTTTTTGTGGTTGGTCACGGCATCAATCGTTTCGTCATGAAATCCCAAAGCAGACAAGCCGGTTGAAAACGTCCGGCGCAGGTCATGGGGGGTAAAGTGTTCCAGCTCCATCTTTTTGTTTTCAGGTACCTCAGCTATAGCCAGCTTATCGCCTTTTATCGGTCGTTGCGGCTTATATGCCTTCAAGTTCCTGCGGATGGCATAGGCCACGGCGTTCTTTTCTATGTGGGCATATATCGGCTCGCCTGAATCGTCATATTTGAGGACGGGCGAAGGGAAATAAAAACATCCATTGTAAGGCGTACCCAGCAAGTCAAGAGCAGTGTCAGTCAGATACACCTTGTGAACCTGGCCGTTCTTGGTCCTGCTTGCCGGGATCGTCCACCAGTGCCCGTCAACCTCGTTTGCATGGATCCCACAAACCTCACCGACACGTTGACCTGTCAACAGCAATAACCTGATTATGCGTTTAACTTTCTCACTCATGGAAGCTTTCGGCAATTCGGCGGTCAGCAGCTTGCTGATTTCTTCCTCGGTCAGGGTCCTGTCTCTTGATTCAACCTTGACCGGAACCTTGACGCCGTTAAAAGGTGTATGTTCCAGAATGTCCTTTTCAACGGCAAAGTTGAACATCTTCCGAGTCAGACTGAGAATGTTTTGACAAAGTGCCGGTCGGTCTGTGTATGCGTCCAGCAGTTCTACACAATCCCGTTTTTTGATGTCAGCAGCCTTACGCTTGCCCCAATGTGGTTCAACGCTGGCCCTGTATAGCCGCCCATCTTCCCGCCATGATGATTCGCGCTTGTTCAGCTTGGCGTGACGGGCCATGTATTCATTGAACAGCCCCGCGACCGTCAAAGCCTTTTCTTCTGCCTCCCGGCGTTGCCGTTCTTCTTCGTCAGCCTTCACGGTTGCTGCCGTCGCCCTTCTTTCTTCGCCCATCGGATCAATACCTTTCTGGACGATTGCACGAAGCTGTGTGGCTTCATCCCTTGCGGCTTTGAGGCCAACAACCGGATAGCTGCCAAGTGGCTTGTAGCACTTTTTTTCTGTCTCTGGGCTTGTGTAGATGAAATACCAGTTTCGCCACGGGCCGGACTTGCCAGGGGTAAGGCATAGGGCTAACCCGCCACCATCACGAATCCACTTTTTTGACTCGGGCTGTTTCATCGCTTGAATGGCTTTATCAGTCAAAGCGTTCGCTTTTTCGTTCGCCATACATTACCCCCGGTTTCTGGTATCCTTTGAGTATCTTTTGAAATGTGCGCTATAGCGATATTTCTTGATACAGCCTGACACAAGGATATTTCATAAATATATGACAGTCAAGGGGTTTTATGCTTTATGGTTGGTCTTGTAAAATGGAGTGAAACAGCATATCGACATATTCGTAATCAGTAGGTCAGCGGTTCGATTCCGCTAGATGGCTCCAGTAAATACA
>CAZYMK010000016.1:0-315 GCA_964648885.1 uncultured Geobacter sp.
CAAAGGCGCCAAAGGCCGTTACGTTGGTCACCACCCCCTGCAGGATCATCCCCTCCTGCAGATCACTGATCTCACGGATATCATCCCTGAAGTCAGCGGTCTGGAACTGTTTACGCGGATCACGACCCGGCTTTTTTAATTCTTCCAGAATATCCCGCAGGGTTGGCAGCCCCACCTGATCGCTCACATAGCGTTTCAGGTCGATTGTATCTGCCAGGGCTGCTTTTTGGGTCAGCTCTGCCAGCGTCACCCCCAGATCTTTGGCCATCTGCTCCACCAACGGATAGCGTTCCGGGTGGACCGCCGTGTTGTCCA